>NZ_JBNGOX010000023.1:0-86145 GCF_050589785.1 Carboxylicivirga caseinilyticus
TTTAAAAACTGAGTAAAAAATTACTATCATTGCAACTTCTCTCAAAGTGGCACAGTTTGACCGATAATGGTGGCATGGTCACTCCGAAATAGCCACAACAGATAGAATTCACTATTTTTATTGATTTACAATACTAATCAATTGACAGACAAATAGAATAAAGTGATGATTAATTAAAAAACAGTTCAACATTACTTACAATAACACTGTTAAAAAGTGGTGATAATTGGGGTTTGATTTTATATTATTTTATCCACAGATAAGTATTCTTTGGCGACCTCAATATTTACCAAACTTCCATTCCTGAGCCCGGCATACTCTTTAGCAGATGAGAACTCCCAGTCTGTAAACAACTTTACCAAACCTGCCTTTTGAGGATTTTGATGGATATAATTAAAACACACTTGTGGGTAATGATCTTCGGGTTGATCAACCCGAATAATGGTTCCATACTTCGAATTATAAAATGAGGGTGTTATCCCATTTGTTTCTGTGAGACATTCAGCTTTGGTTTTTTCTCTAAAAAGTTTTCCGGTTCTTTTTTGTTGTTTATTAATTGCATTTGTATACGAACGGAGCATAATTCCTATTGAATCATTAAGGTTTCGTTCTTTTCCATGGCTACCGTCGGCGTCGCTTAAAGCGACACCGACGGTTAGAACATTTACCTTTACCATTATATGAAAATGATTCGGCATAAGGCAGTATGCTATTATATCACAATAAGGCAGCAGATAAATCCGCATTTTTTTTTAAAAAGAATAAATAATTATCCCTGTTAAAAAATATCTTTTGCCGGTTATTACCCTGATTGTAGATATGATATAACTGCCCTGATTCGAATTGCATTGATCTCCATTTAATCACAATGTCGCTAATTGCGACACCTTGATTCGTTTAGTTAGGCATTACTTTTATAATATTTCCAAAGCGGTCAACCTTAATATAAAAACTCAATACTACCATCAAGATGAAATTTAAAATCAACATTCTCAATAATGCAGTTTAAGTTTGCAGGACTAATTAGCAATCTTGGTTGAATAAAATCTGTTGAAAACTTTGAAAAACCATTCTTTCCTTTTACGCCAAATGTTTCTTTCGGAAAAGCTTCTTGTAATCTTTCATCGTTTCTCGATTCTAAATGATGTTGAAATCTAATTCTTCCATCATCAGAACTAAATAAAGTATGTACATAATAGAGCCTATTTGAAAATAAATCTAATTCCTTTATTTCATTTTTATCTTTTTCATAAAAAATTACTTTTTGACCTACTTGAAAAACATGATGTAAATTTGCTTTTTTAGACTTCGTTAAATCAATGCTTTTTTCAAATAGTTCCATCAATTTAGTTCCTGAAGAAAAACCAGAAATTTCAAAAAGATTTCTTGCTACTATTTTCTTTTTCCCATCTTTTGATACATATAAGGCAAAAGCATAATTATCACCCGTATCTGCCCAATAATAATTTTTGTAATCACTTTTTGATGGGTATGTCTGCTTCTTTATGCTTAATAAAGATGTACTCCTAACCCAAGTCCTAACTCTTCTTATCCGGTTCTGCCTTTCCCCCTTCTTATCAAGCATAAAAACACCTTCTGAAATAGCTTCTGAAAGTTTTCTGCCGTTTAATTGTTTCTCAATCATTTTAGCAATATATGGATCAACTAATTGGTCTAGTTTTGAGAGTTTTTCAATAGGTATTCTTACGACATATCTAAAACCATCATTTTTTGATTCATACAACCAATCACCATTTTCATTTCTAATGGGTTTACCATCATCTTCTCTTTTAACTACTTTTATTTTTCCATAAAATGTTTCTTGATGTAATTGTCCTCTAATACTATCTCCTTGTGCTATCTTAGGTATTTTATCTCCATTTACATTGTATCTGATTTTTCCTTGCACATCTCTTAACCAAACTATTTTTCCTCGACTTCGAACAACTTTCTTTCCTTTTGAGAGAGCTTGGTCTTGATTTGCCATATTATTAATTAAAATTGTATTATCAATACCAGTTATTATATTTTGTTTAAAACCCTTAAAAGGTTCTTCATGATATTGCTTTTTTGTTAATTCTTCATAATCATATGCCCTTTTGAGAATCTCTTCCCTTTTTGCAGAATCAGGAATTAAAGTGAGTACAGCAGCGTCAATTGCATGATGATGGTGTTTATCTCGACTTTTTATCTCATCTTTTTCCTGTATCTGATAAATTCTTCTGAACTCAGCAGTAATACTGCCTTTTTGAACTTCGACTTTATTAAATACTGTTTTTAAATAGTGATAAGCGTATTTTGTTATTATCTGCGTATCTCTGAGTTGACTATTCACAAACCCTTGTGGAATATCTTCCCTTGTAAACCTATCTACTTTATTTTGCCAATATTTTAATTCTTCCTTTAATATATGCCTTCTTACAATTGCTTCATCTTTGGCTTTTTTATCTTTCGCAATTTTGGAATTTCGAACTTGTGTTGCAATCCTATCATTTAATGATTCAATTTTATTTTTCCATTTTTCTAACCAAGGTTCAATAGCAGGATAACCGTTTGAACTAACTTTGTAGTTTGGTAACTCTGTTGGAATCTGATTCTTCTTAATATTTCTATTGTAATCAGCATAACAAACTGTTAAGTTAGCA
Organism: Carboxylicivirga caseinilyticus; assembly: GCF_050589785.1. Taxonomy (NCBI): domain Bacteria; kingdom Pseudomonadati; phylum Bacteroidota; class Bacteroidia; order Marinilabiliales; family Marinilabiliaceae; genus Carboxylicivirga; species Carboxylicivirga caseinilyticus. The sequence goes on from NZ_JBNGOX010000023.1 coordinate 2,646, forward strand.
AGTGAATTGTCAAAAGACTTACTCCTTGGAATTGTATGTTCAAAATCAATTACATTAGGATTAAATAAATCGGTAATATTAATAACCCGACCGGTATAAATACATTGACAATTTTGCTCTTTCCACAATCGATATTTTCTAACATCCTCTTTCGTTGTTGTTATTGATCTTAAAACTTCTTCCCTATTTTCAAGTTGCTCTGTCCATAATCGAAATTTATCTTTGTCATCTTTATTATTCGGGTCTGCTCTTCCTTCAAAGTCTGGATCTTTTGTTAATTCTGAAATTGCAATTGCGAATTCTTTATTTTCTGCTTCTCGTCTTCTTTGATAAGTTTCAATTGCATTTCTTTTATTCGCATCATTTAGTTCGCGGGCAACTTCTACAATTACTTTTGTTTCATTATCAATTTTCCCAACTTCTATCAAATAATTAATTACTTCACGCAAGCGATGTAATGTTTTATATGCCATTGGATTTTTAAATGCTGCTGTCTTAGGACTTTTAAGAAAAACTTGATCATCATATTTAGGATAAATATCAATTTGAGAAGGATGATACATATCAAGAAGCTTCTCATCTGACAAATTAAATTTTTCCTTCAAGAAATGTTTAATTTGATTTAATAAATGAGGTTGCTTTATATAATCACGATTAGAGCTATAAAAAAACTCCTGATAATTTCCACCTACTTCATTTATAATGCTTTCTTGATATTCAATCCTAAAACTATCCCATTTCTTCTTGCCAAAATGTCTTATTACAGTCTGTTTTATATCCTTTAAATCTAATTCATCAATCTTATAAGAATTATCCTTATAAGCATATTTGTATTCCCAATCAAGCGATTTGTACTTTGAAATAAGGTTGTTCGTAATGTTTACAACATCTTTTTTTGCTCGATTTATATTAATAACATTCCTTATTTCTTTTAATAATAATTCTTTATTCTTATTGAAAGTTTCAATCCCAATAATTTTAGGGATTTTAGCCAATAAAGTAGCTTCTGTATATATCAGTCCTTGTTCAAGAAAAGGTAAAATATTACATATAGCATGTAAACTAAGTGAAGCATATCCAACAGGAAAAGAATTCCATAAGGTCATCATTTCCTTACATTGCTCATCATTTAGTTCAAGAATATCTATTAAAAATTCCTGAAAAACCTCTTCATCCTCATATGTAAATAATATATGCCAAATATCATCAAGCTTATACTTTACATTTTTGGTCTCCCCTCTTTTGTTTTTCCTGACTTTATTAATTGAAACTGTTTCCCAGTTATCTCCAAATACAGCTTTCAACCTGGCTGACACCGGACAACCTTCAATATTTGTATTATCAAGTTTCTTTTTATAATTGAGTTGCCATTGTTTACCTCCATTTTTTTCAATAAAATTTCTGATGTCCTCAAACTTAAAATGGGCTTTGCTTTTTCGAAAGAATAATTCTGAAAAAATACTTTCTTTTAAATCATAAGGTATTGGCTCGAATGTACTAGTTTCTTCATCTTTATATTTAATAGTATTAATAAATGACCATGCTCTAAAAATCTCAAATTTCGGATGACTAATTGGGCATCGGTATTTATTATTTTCTAAAGTACATTTACCAACAAGTCCTTTTTGCGATCGTAATGGTCTTTGATAAAAAATAGCTTTTAAAATACTCTCAGTAAAATCTTTTCCTAATTGCTGTTCTTTTGCAATTAATTCTACCTCCTTATAATAATCGTTTCTTAGCGTATATCTATTTCTTATTCGAATTCCTTTGTCTTCAAGTGTTGCAAAGGCAGCTCCTAAGCTACCTTCTGCAACTATTAGCTCTTTATATTCATCTAACCCAATCGTTCTTGTCTCATTGCTACCTTTGTTAACTGATGTTTTTTCACTATCCCCACTTTTTCTACTACTTTTAAATCCTCTTCGCTGTGCAATGTGATATAATGCCCTCCCTATTTTATACCTATCTTCACTTTTATTTAAGTCTAATTTATTATTTATTAATTCTCGTCGTAACTGATAGGGACTTGAATAGTCAACCTTTCCATCATCATTAAAATCAAGTTTAATCCAATTATTAAATGCTATACTATGTATTGGAAAGATTCTTCCAATACCTTTTTCATAATGCGACCACTTATGAAGTTCTTCCTTGTGGAGTGGACAAAAATCATTTTCAATTAATACTTTCAAAGTTGTCCATTTTCTGTATCTTCTGGCATTATATAACCTGCGCGAGGATCTATGCTTAGTTCTTTGAGCAGCAAAAGAAAACTCACCAGTTTTACCAAAACCAACACCTTTTTTAAAAGTATAAACTCCAAACCAATCAAATTCATTTTCATTTCTTATTGCCAATCCAATTGAATTTGTTCCTAAATCTATTCCTAGAGTTTTACTCATAATTGTATTTTTTACTATATTTGTTTTGAGAGACAATTCACAACAAGGCTATAAGCCGAAGAAATTTCTAAGCTCTGCGTACTCCGTGGGGCTATTTTTATACCACATTAAGGCTCCAACCAATACTGTTAGTTCCCAAATCCAGACCTAATATTTTTTTCATTATTCAATGTTTTTGCAAGCGATACTTTTTCAATCAAAAAAACACACGTCTTTTTTTTTAAAACACGTGTGTTTTTTGAAAAAAGACGTGTGTTTTTATTAAAAATGTAGCGTGATTTATACAACAACCACGCTACACATTCTATTTAACCACTATAAAAATGCATTAAGATACCTTTTCATACTTTAGATTCTTAAGCATATCCTTTAATCTTTGACCAGGAGTGAATACAGCCTTTGCTCCTTTTATAGAGTGAGCATTCACCTTGTCTGCTTCCTCTTCACCATTACTGCTAACATTTACTCTTATACTTCCTAAATCTCCCAAACGTACAATCTGTCCCTCTTCTAATGATTCCTGCATCATTTCGACCATCGCATATAAAACTGCTCTGATATCTGCCCCGCTAACAGTACTGTTTTGTTCAATTCGTTTGGTAAGTTTTTCAAGTGTTAATTCTCCGGTTGAAGATGCGCTGGCATAAAACTTTTTGGTTCCACCTCCGGCTACCCCCGGTTGTCCTTTTTCAATAACTTTAAATTTAATAGGCATGATTGTATAGTTAAAAGTTTATATTACTATAAATTTATTAAGTTATTTATAAAAATCAAATAATTAGGTAAATCATATATTTAATTATCTTTTAATAATTATAATTTTTAGTTACATTTGAGTACAATTTGAGCAATTCACAATAAGGATTATTCCGTTGTGAAAACATTTAAGGCGGTCCTGATTCTCTCAGGATCGTTTTTTGTTATTACCATTTAATCATTACATTACAAGAAACTCATCATAAAAAAAGCACTTATCGCAGAAACAATAAGTGCTTTACTTTATCAAAAGAACCTTGTTAGTCCAGTAGATCATTTAATAATATTGCCAACCTGTAGCCTGCCTTTTGAATCTGCTCATATACAACAGGGCTGTATTTGTGATTGTATTTATAACTATACTTTTTGTCACCCAGATTATCATAAATATCCCGGGTGATAGCATGTGTTTCATCTATCCAGTCAACAACAGTCAACTTTGCCCATTGCATTAAAGTTTCTTTTTCTGGCTCTCCTGCAAATCTCACCAATTCGGTATAACTCAATCGGCTATAATCAATCAACTCTTCATCCCAAACTTTATGCAGGTTGCTTTCCTCGCCAAACCATTGCACTTCAAGCCTGTTACCTCCCAAATCTTCTTTGAGTCCCACATGCATGGGTTGATGAGCATCACCTACCAGATGAATAATAAATTTAAGAGCAATTGCTTTTTCTTCTTTAGACGATTTATTGTCTTTTAGCATTTTAACCATCTGCTCCAAAACAGTGACAATATCTCCTTTCTGATTTTTAACCGCATCCTCATATTTCTCATCCAAAGGCATATTTACATAATGAGGCAATTTATTGTAAGGATTATCCTTTTCCGATCTTATTTCATCAGCCCAATTGGCATACAATGGAAGATAGTCGTTACCTAATATTTCCTTAATCTTAATTTTAGTATCGTTCGAAAGTTGATGGTAAGCTATTTCTGCAATTGCTCTATGTCCCGTACTCCCCCAGGAAAAAGCATTTTGAACAGAAAACAGAGTAATTACAAATAAAATAATGGCTTGATTTATTGTTTTCATTCAGGATGTTTTATTCTCTTTGTTTTAATTTTAAATGTCACACAAAACTATTGTTTAATTTCAACTGACAAGTACAAAAAATATACATTTGATAAAACTTTTTGTTCAATCCTACACCTCAAATAAAACTCCTTTGTATTATAAACTGTTTTTATTGCAATGTAATTACCATGTAAATAAATAAAAGCTTACTTTAGGAGTGAAACAAAGCAGGCGTCATGTTACTAAAAATCTATGAAGACAATCCGAATGAGCGCGAACTTCGAAAAGTAGTAGAGATACTGCAGAATGGTGGCGTGGTAATCTATCCAACAGATACCATTTATGGAATTGGTTGTGATATTTACAATTCAAAAGCCGTAGAAAAAGTTGCCCGTATCAAAGATATTAATTTAAAAAAAGCCAACCTTTCATTTATCTGTTACGACCTCAGTCATATTTCTGATTTTACCAAGCCTCTAAATAATCAGGTTTTTAAAGTAATGAAACGCTGTTTACCCGGTCCATTCACCTTTATTCTGGATGCCAACAGCAACGTTCCTAAAATTTTCAAAAACAATAAAAAAACAGTAGGAATTCGAGTTCCTGACAATAACATTATTCGCACCCTGGTTGATTTACTAGGTAATCCAATCTTATCGACTTCAGTAAAAGATGATGATGACATATTGGAATACAGTACTGACCCGGAACTAATTCACGAAAAATTTGCCGATCTGGTTGATGTGGTTATCGACGGCGGTTATGGAGGCAACGAACCCTCAACCATCATTGATTGCACAGGCAGCGACATGGTAATAACCCGTCAGGGGTTAGGAATCATCGATCTATAAAAAAACTATTCTTTCCAGAAATAAGGTGAAAAGATGAGTATAACTGTAAATATCTCTAAACGCCCTATTAACATCAGAAAAGACAAGAACCATTTACCAAAAGCAGGAATTGTATAAAAGTTTGATGCTGGTCCTACTTCACCCAGACCCGGACCAATATTACCAATAGATGTTGCAACTGCCCCAAGTGATGTGTCCAGATTATATCCCATCATACTCATTACAATCATACTCAACCCAACGATCATCATGTAGATAACAATAAAGGCCAGCACATTTGTGATGATTCCTTGTCCTACGGCACGATCATTATATCTTACCGGAATAACCGCATTTGGATGCACCAATCGCTTTAATTCGTAGTAACTGTTTTTCATCAACAATACGATTCGTACAATCTTGATACCTCCACCAGTTGATCCTGCCGAACCACCAAAAAACATTAATAGAAATATGATGATACTTAAAAAAGGAGCCCACAATAAATAATCGGCTGTAGCATATCCGGTAGTTGTAATAATGGAAACCACCTGAAACAAACTTTCTCTGATACTTTGTTCAACTCCATCAGCACCACCTGTAAAATACAACACCGCAGCAACCACCACACTCATACCAACCACAATACCCAAATACGACTGAAATTCTTCATCTTTCACCACCTTCATAAATCTACCCTTTAAGGCACTAAACGAAAGTGTAAAATTGGCTCCCGCCAGAAACATAAAGAAAATCATTACATACTGCAGGTAAGATGAATCGTAATATGCAATACTTGCCTGTTTGGTTGAATATCCACCTGTTGCCATGGTTGTAAATGAATGGCAAATAGCGTCAAAGGGTGTCATTCCTCCTAAAACTAGTAACAAAGCCTCAACCAGGGTAAATAAAACATAGATACCATATAATCGTTTGGCAGTTTCCTTGATACGGGGATGCAACTTATCAGGCACAGGACCCGGCACTTCAGCCACAAACATCTGCATTCCACCTACTCCCAGCAAGGGCAAGATAGCCAGAGAAAGCACAATAATACCCATGCCACCCAGCCACTGAATCAGACTTCGCCAAAACAATAAGCCATGTGGTAAGGCTTCAATATCATTTAGAATACTACTACCAGTGGTTGTAAAACCAGATATGGTTTCGAAAAAAGCATCGGTATACGAAGGAATAGCTCCACTAATATAAAATGGAAGTAATCCAAACAACGAGAACACTAACCAAACAAGTGTCACCACCAGATATCCTTCACGTTTACCTATATCTTTAGGTGCCTTAAAAAAGATACTTGCAATAATTCCACCAATGGAGATACAAATACCCGAAGAAATCAGATGATAAGGTAAATCATACTCATTATACAAGGCTGCTATTCCTGCTGAAAGCAACATAAAAACACCTTCAACTACCAAAAGCAGTCCAAGTACCAGTAAAATAAACCTAGAATTAAGCATGCTTTATTTTCAATGTTAGAATCTCAAAAATACACAGACTTATTTATTTCGCCAGAAATGAGGAGAAAAAAGTATCAAAACTGAAAATAATTCCAGACGACCTAACAACATCAGAAAGGATAAAACCCACTTACCGCCTTCGGGTACCAGAAGAAAATTATTCATGGGTCCAACAGTTCCCAACCCGGGACCTATACCACCCATGGTGGTGGCTGCTGCCCCCATAGCTGAACTCATATCCATACCCAAAAAGGTAAGCGTAAAAGAACCAATGGTAAAAACAAAGAAATAAAGGATTACAAAAGCCATCACTTTATAAACCACCTCATTTGAAATGGATTTACCCTTAATCTTCAATGAAAAAACCGCTAATGGATGAATTAAACGCTTGAATTCAAGCATGGTATTTTTCATCAAAATATGATGACGCATTATTTTAATACCTCCCGATGTACTTCCGGCACTGGCTCCCATAAACATCAGCAGAAAGATTGCATAAGTAAAATAAGGATGCCAGGCTGTATAATCTGCCGAAACAAATCCGGTAGTAGTAACAATACTCACCACTTGAAAAAGCGCAGCTCTAAAAGATGGTTCTGCAGGAAAATGATCGTACAAAGCAAGAGTTCCGGCAATCAGCAATGCAAAAAACAGCACCAGCAAAGCATATAATTGCAACTCTTTGTTTTCAATTACCTTTTTAAATTTCCCTTTCCACAAAAAGTAAAATAAGGTAAAATTGGTTCCGGCAAAAAACATAAATACAATCACCACATACTGAATATATGGAGAATAGCCCATCAAACTGTCATTTTTGGTTGAGAAACCACCTGAGGCAATAGTACCAAAACTATGACATAATGCATCGAAAAGTGGCATGCCACCAAAGACTAAAAAAACAGTTTCAATAGCAATCAGTGATACATATATACCCCATAGACTCTTAGCTGTTTTTGCAATTCGTGGATGCAACTGCTCATTGGTAACACCTCCAGCTTCGGCATTAAAAAGCTGCATACCACCAAAACCGAAATAAGGCAATATAGCTACAGCCAAAACCACAATACCCATTCCCCCAAGCAAATGTGTTACACTACGCCAGAGCAGAATTCCATGAGGCAAGCTTTCAATATCAGTAATAACAGAAGCTCCGGTAGTTGTAAAACCGGAAATAGATTCAAAAAAGGCATCACTGAAACGAGGAACTGTCCCACTTAAAATATAAGGCAGACTACCAAACAAAGCAATAACGATCCAAACGCAGGTAACAACAATAAAACCTTCGCGCTTAATCATATCTTTAGGCACCTTACGGGTTAACATCCAGGCACCTCCTCCAATTATTAAAGCTATTAATCCTGAGTATGTTAAGGCCATAGTATCACCTTCATCATAAAAGAAAGCGACCAGTGCACAAATAAGCATAAACAAGGCCTCGAACACAAGAACAAGACCTAAAATATTGATGATAAATTTTTTATTCAACATGAGTTAAGCACACAATATGCCAGTGATATCCTAGCTAAACATTTTTTCAACTTTGGCAATACCCATTGGCATAGCAAACATAACTACCTTGTCATTGGGTTCTATAATGGTATCTCCGGTAGCAATAATAGCAGATTCGCCACGAATAATACCTCCGATATTCACATCTTTAGGTAAGCCCAACTTATGTAAAGGACCTTTGGTAATTTTCGAACCTGGTTGAGCTGTTAATTCCAACACTTCAGCATCAGTTGCAGTCAGACACCTTACATGCGATACATTTGCTCTAAGTGTATATCGATAAATATGGCTGGCTGCAATTAATTTTTTATTAATCAATGTTCCAATACCAATATTCTCTGCCAAATCGATGTAGTCGATGTTTTCAACCTCAGCAACAGTTTTAGGTACACCCATCTTTTTCGCCAATTGACAAGCCAGAATATTCACTTCTGAATTACCTGTAACGGCAACAAAAGCATCCATCTTTTTAATACCTTCGTCTTTCAACAACTCAAGGTTACGACCATCACCATTAATCACTAAGGTATTCGATAATTGATCAGCCAATCGAACAGCTCTCTCTTTATCGATCTCAATCAGTTTTATATTATAGTTTCCTTCAAGGTTTTCAGCTACTTTCTTTCCAATTCTGCTACCTCCAAGGATCATCACATTTTTAATTTCAAACTGCTTTTTTCCGGCATCTACCATAACCTGCTGAACGGCTGATTTAGTAGTAATAACATAAACCAAATCGTTATGTCTTAAATCATCCTGACCACGAGGTATAATTGTTTCACCACTTCTAAGAATGGCAACTATATTATATTCCTGCTTCTCGTACATAGCAGAAATCTCAGCCAGTGTTTTACCCACAATCAAGGCATTGTCACGCACTTTTAAGGCAAACATCACCAACTTACTACCAGTAAATTCAAACATCTGACGAGTACCTACCTGCTTTAATGAAGCACTCACCTCTTTGGCTCCCAATTGCTCAGGATATATCAATTCATCAATACCCAGTCTTTTGAAGAAAAGCTTATTTTCTTCCATCAGGTACTCATGATTATTAACTCTGGCTACTGTTGTTTTAGCTCCCAACTGTTTGGCAAGAATACATGAAAGAATACTCATATCCTGGTATGGAGGCACTGCAATAAACAAATCACATGATTTCACATTGGCTTCCCTTAAATCTTCGATAGATGAGATGGTACCAACAATGGTCATAAGATCAAAGTGAGAGTCTACCTGCTTAAGCTTCTCTTCATCTTCATCCATTAAAATGACGTCGTGGTTAGCATTACAAAACATCTTTGCCAAATGCGTACCGACTTCTCCTGCTCCTGCAATAAAAATCCTCATGATGACTCAATTCTTTTTCCCGTTTTACCCGTGGGCAAAAAACACCGCAAATTAAGATATAATAAAGGAATAAATCCAAATAATATTGACAGAAATCACTGCCCCAACCATAGAGATATCTTCAATAGTAAAGAAACACTAGGGTTTTAGCTCATATTTTTTTTCTTCATAGAAGCACAAATAAGGTTTCTCATATAACATAATGCTCTTAAACCCATTATCCTCGTTGTTAATTATTCTATCTTTGGGAGAAAGATTTACAATAAAATCAAAATTCATCTTTACTTTATCAACCTCCTCTTCAACGCCATTTCTGACAATTAGTATTGATTTACCATCAATTACTTTCACAATACACAAAGAGTCAATCTCCATACAATCTTTATAATACAAAGGCTTTGAATGAATACCATAACTCTGCCATACACCAGACAAAAACCAATCTATATCTTTATCAGTTAATTCAGAAACCATATAGACTTCGTTTACATTTGGATTGAAATAATTGACAAACGTTCCCTTTTCAGTTTCCACCGCTATTAATCCCTCATCAGGAACCAAAAACCTATTCACATGCAGACAAATAACAAATAGAATTGCCATTAATAATAACAATCGAAGACTCTTTAGGGTTTGAACTTCCAGGCGAATTATCAATACAACCAGGAAACTATAAAAAAACAGCATTTGCCACCAGGTAAAAGGGATTTGTGTAATGGAAGAATAAGGCAAATTACTTATTAAATGAGTTATATTATTCATAAAACCCAACAAATCATTTAAAGCTGGAACGATAACACTTAATAAAATACCAATTGGGCTCAATAATGCACTGAGTAATGCCAGAACCAAGACAGGAGTCACTACAGGAATCAACAACCAGTTTGTAAAAATAAAAAAGACAGGAAACTGATGAAAAGTAACAAGACTTATTGGTATAGCTCCCAGCTGAGCCGTGACTGACAAAGCCAGTATTGACCAAAACCATCGAAATGGTGGGAAACTGAAGTATACGAGCCGGTTAACATATGGATAGAACAAAACAATGCTTGCAACAGCACAGTGACTTAGCCAAAATCCAATACTATAGATAAAAAGAGGATCAATAAGCAAAATGATGAACATGGAAGCCGATAGCAAATTTACAATGGTGATTCGACGTTGACTAAACTTTCCAATTTCAATAACAGAAAACATGATGGTTGCCCTCAATACAGAGGCCGAGAAACCCGTTAGCAAAGCATACAACCACAACATTATAAATACACAAATAAATACCGCCACCTTGTTCCTGATCATTAAACGAAAGAGCCATGATACAATCAAATAAATAATTCCTACATGTAAACCAGAAACAGCTAACAGATGCATGGCGCCAGCCTGGGTAAATGCCTGCTTCTGCTCTAGCGATAATTGGTACTTATCACCTAAAAACATAGCATTTAAGATGGCTAACTCCTCCTGACCCAACCCATATTCAATGAATCTTTTATTAAGGTATTCCTTGAACTTCTCAAGATATAATCTCAAACTAATAAATTCACCTTCATCAACCAGAACCTGATAATCTTTTACAATCATTCGAAAAGCTACACGATTGTTCTTAAGATAATCTGAATAATCAAACTGAAAAGGCAATGTGGGTGGCTCAAAAGATAAAAGCTGACCAGAAATATATAAATTGGTACCAGCCTTAATTTCTTGTTTTTGGCTGTTCTTTGATAAATAAATAATACCACTTTCTTTGATGTATGATGTTAAAGTATCCTTTGATACATCAATTATTGAAGCTTCGTACTTATTATTTATATCTGTTTCACCAACAAAACTGATTACCTGCACTTTAAATACAGCCATTTCATTACTATCGATAAATAATGGTTTTCGTAAAGCATGCAGTGTTGCACCAAAACTTAACATACAGATAGTCATAAGCAGGCCGGCAACGAAACCAAGTCGAAAAGTAGGCTTTAACTGATAATAATAATAAAACCCTGCAAACAAAATAAATAGAAGGATTGATATACCTGTTAAATAAAAGGAAGGCAATTGAGTTTTACCAGATAACCAAATACCTGTAATTAAAGGTAAAACAAGTCTTAAAAATGGCGAATCTGATAAGAATAATTTAACCATTTAAATGTTGCTAAATAATTAAATTTAATCAACATTTTGTTCAAATTCAACTTTTCTTACCTACCGCAAAAATTACAGTATTTAATAAAATTAAAGTGCCCGAAATAACAACCAGTCCATATCCAACTCCCATATATTGAACCAAAAATCCAATTACAACAGCAAAAAGTGAAGTGAAAATTGTTTCACTCTGTGATTCTGCAGACAAGACTGTCGCCATTAATTTATCATCAAAACTTTCACTGATATATTTAACAGCCATCGGTCTTCTGGCATTCTGAACCACAAGAATCAATGAAAAAAACAAGATGGCAAGAATTTCCAATTCCAAAGCATACATGATTCCGGCAATTACACCTCCAGCCCATCCGACAAGTTGAATAATTGAAAGGCCTGATTTAATACTACTAAAAACAGATTCAATTTTATATACTCTTTTACTTACAAAAGCATTTATCAAATAGAGTACCGAATAAATAATTCCTATTACTAAAGCAGTCTTCTTCTTTTCTGCAATATCCATTAAAAAAGGCAACGAAATTGCCAAAGACACCAGCAAAGGTTGAATATAGTCTTTGACAGCTTTATAATAACCCGTATAACTGCTGGTTTCCACAATTAACCGGAAAGGTTTCCAGCTTGAAAAAGCATTCTTAACCGAAAGAAAATGCTCTTTAAACAATTTACCAACACTCATGTCCGACTGCATATTATCACCATTCAAATAAGATGGGTAGGACATCATCAGAAACAGATCGATTAAATAAGGAATAATTGAAAGTAAAAAAACATACTTATACGATCCACTATAAAACACCAGTATTGCACTGATTATTGAAGCCAATGCCGAACCTCGTTGCGACCATGAACGTGTATTTCCATAATAAGCTGTCTTTGCTCCCTCCCAACCTTTCTTTTTAAGATAAGCCAATATCATTGCCTTATGTGTACCTGTTCGAAAAGCATCACCAATTCCGTAAAAAATAAATGCGACAACAAATCCCACAAAGCCACTTAGAAAGTAAAACATCAGGAAACTTAAAATATAAGCGACAAATGAAAAAATCATTGATCGTTTTCTACCCACGATATCCGCTATCATTCCAGAAGGGACTTCCAGAATATTAATGCTAATTTCACGGATTCCATACAAAATACCTACCTGAGCATACGAAACCCCTTTTTCTAAAAAAAATAACAGAAGAAAAGGATCAAAAAAACGAAGATTCTTAAAAAAACCGTATGCACAGAATTTATAAAATTGTAAATCTTTTTTATACCCAGCTTCTTCTTGTTTCATGAAATAAGTATTTAGCTACCAAAATACACAACCGGGATTACCTGTACAAGTATATACAAAAAGAAAGCCGCCTTAAAGCATTCTTTAAGACGACTTTCAACTTTTAACCAAACCTAACCCTAAACTATGAGAAAACTTACTCAATATCTTGAAGCACATAGTGCTTTGTTATCATTTCAAATTGTAAGATGTTGTTTTCCCTCTTATCTTACACTGCAAAAATACACCCTTTTTCATTACACTACATAAATATAATTGTTAATTTTTGTTAATCCAAATGTTAACGTATCTTTATCTTCATATAATTAAATAATTAAAAGTGGTATTTGAATGCTATATTAAAATTTTCCTTGATTTGCACCTTATCTGATTCAGTCGTAAAATATCTTAAATTTCCTAACAACCTAGTAGATAGGAACTGATTAATCTTCATATCAACAATAATTTCCCAGTCTATTTGTTTCTGATTTTCACTATCATCGCTCAAATACTGGTAAAAAATATCAAGCTTTGAATTCAGATTAATTTCTTTTGAAATCCGATAGCTGAAATTATTTACAATTGACAAACCATTCAGTGTATTCGTCTTTTTATCATTATCTATACCATATCTGGTTTGATCAAATTTAACTGTATCTGAAACAATTGTTAATCTTGATGTCAGAGGTGATAACAGTAAAGTGAATTTATTGCTGGGTTTAAAATCCATACCCACAGCAAATGACATATAAGCCGGTGCCAGAAAACCTGAGATAGGTGTCTCATGTTCTTTATCTGATTTCTCATATCCGTAAAACACCTGTGTTTTAAAATTATACAAGAAACTATAATACCATTTCTTCGATGATTTTAAACCATACTTTGTATTTATTTCAAGAAGATCGTCATTTACCCTACCACTCTCCGACTCAGTTGAAATAACACCAACCTTATGGATAATATTATTTTCCCAACTATGCTTGTCTTTTGTAAAGTTGGCATTAAATCGCAAATCACTACTTAATGCAATATTGTTTTCTCCCCCTTTTGTCCAATTTTCAAGATAACCCTGAGAAAGTTGTACGTTCTCTGTTCCTTCAAACTTCCACGGACTTTTTTTAATAACAATCTGCTCAAGATTCGGCTTTGTGTTAAAAGTATCAGGTAAAAGGGTACTAATTGATTTGTCAACAGCACGACGCGATAATCTTCTCTTTCCTACATTGGATACATCCGGAATATCATTCCATAAATAATCAACATGATAAGGAGTATTGATAGCAGCCTTTGCCATAACATGATAAATAGGCCTCTTATCCAAATTCACCAACTTTGAATAATATCCTCCGTATTTGTGTAGTCCAATAAACTCCTGATAGTTTTTTAAAGCCTTCCTGGAATATGAAACCGAATGATACTTAATCTTTTTATAATGTGGCAATTGATACTTTAAACTAAAAGTATGTGGCATATATTTAGACTGAAGATTACTCGAAAATTCCAATCTTCGCAACATACTTCCACCATATATCTGTTTACGTATATATTTGGTCAGGTACCCTTCGTGAAAATCCCAACTGATTGAATCTTCAGTACTATAACCTTCTTTATCCATCTTGTTATGCCAGATTTGTTCCAGCAACCGCCCAGACATAACCTGCCCATTTAAGGCTTGAACACCACCTAAATTCAAAAGAAACAATAAGACAACAACATACAGACAATCCGTCCCCAGATTTTTTATTTGCACAGTAAGGTAGCTTTTATGAATTTCTCATGACAAAAATAGCATGAAATACGATTTTGAAAAACAATTAAAACAAGAATACTCAATTAAATAAGCGCTTTTTAAAAACTTATACTTTAAACATGATCTATATAATTAATTTGAGACTAAATAGTTTAATTAATGCTACCTTACAATTATTGTTCCAATTGTAAGTGATTAATGTCAGTAAATGAATTTTTATCTCAATCTCAATTTTATTAACTTTGTATCCGGATAAAAGTTCTGATGATGGTTAATTATATTATAAAATCTGCTTTGTCATCCCGTGTTTACCTCAACATCAAAAACAGAGACGAGTTCTCCTGTTAATTAGCTGCTATTTGCAGCAAATCAAATCTGATTTCAATTTTATTTTATTTTTAATTACACCTCAATAAATTGAGCTATGTAATTGCATTGATGTTGACATTAATCAAATTAACATGGAATTACCATTTTCTGAATCATACAAAATAAAAATGATTGAGCCTATTAGAAAAAGCTCAAGAGAAGAACGCGAACGCTGGATTAAAGAAGCTAAATACAACCTGTTTAACTTGCGAAGCGATCAGGTATTTATCGAC
Organism: Carboxylicivirga caseinilyticus; assembly: GCF_050589785.1. Lineage (NCBI taxonomy): Bacteria > Pseudomonadati > Bacteroidota > Bacteroidia > Marinilabiliales > Marinilabiliaceae > Carboxylicivirga > Carboxylicivirga caseinilyticus. The sequence continues at coordinate 17,760 of NZ_JBNGOX010000023.1, forward strand.
CTGCTTACTGATAGTGGAACAGGAGCAATGAGCGACAGACAGTGGGCTGCAATGATGTTAGGTGATGAAAGTTATGCAGGCGCATCATCATACTACAACTTAAAGAATGCCATTAAAAACATTCTGGGTTTTGATTACTTTCTACCAACACACCAGGGAAGAGCAGCGGAAAATGTATTGTTTTCTGCTTTGATAAAAGAAGGAGATGTGGTTCCCGGCAACTCACATTTCGATACAACCAAAGGGCATATCGAATTCAGAAAAGCCAGAGCCATAGATTGTACTATCAACGAAGCCTTCGATACAACACTGAATCATCCATTTAAAGGTAATATTGACCTGAACAAACTGGAACATGTATTGGTAACTCACCCCAAGGAAAACATTCCGATGATTATTGTTACCGTTACCTGCAACTCGTCTGGAGGGCAACCTGTATCGATGGAAAATCTTCGGGAGGTATATAGTATGGCAAAGAAATACGGCATCAGGGTTATTTTTGACTCGGCTCGCTTTGCCGAAAATGCATATTTCATTAAAGTGCGCGAAGAAGGTTACGCAGATAAAAGCATTAAGGAAATTGTTAAAGAAATGTATTCTTATGCTGATGGTATGACCATGAGTAGTAAGAAAGATGCCATCGTTAACATGGGCGGTTTCATTGCACTAAAAGAGGAAGATCTTTTTAAGAAAGCCAGCCAGTTCAATATTATTTTTGAAGGTTTTATTACCTACGGAGGTATGTCAGGCCGGGATATGAATGCCTTGGCTCAAGGCTTGGATGAAGGTACCGAATTTGATTATCTTGAGACTCGTATCAAACAAGTTGAATACCTGGGTAATCGATTAAAAGAATTTGGCATTACCATTCAGGAACCTACAGGAGGTCATGCAATTTTTGTCGATGCTAAAAAATTTCTTCCTAACATACCTAAAGAAGAATACGTGGCTCAAACCTTAGCTATTGAATTATACAAAGAAGCAGGTATCAGAGGAGTTGAAATAGGAACACTACTGGCTGACAGAGATCCTGACACCCGAGAAAACAGGTATCCGGCCCTGGAATTGCTGCGACTGGCAATACCACGACGAACCTATACCAATAATCACATGAATGTTATTGCTGTTGCATTAAAGAATGTATTCGATCGCCGACATGAAATAAAAAACGGCTACAGAATAATTACAGAAGCCCCTATTATGAGGCACTTTACTGTTGAATTAGCTCCGGCTGTCAAGCAAAGTGCCAACATATAATAATTATCCCCAATTCAACGATAAAGGTTGTGTCATTCGGCACAACCTTTTTCTTTTTTCTGTTTGATAGCAGCCTTTTTTTAACTTGCTTTGTAGTCCTCAAAGGATCGTTGCTCTGATAATTTGAAAACACCTTTATATAATCAACAACAAGCTGAATAGATGAAAGATTTAACTGTAGGAAACGAAGCCAAATTAATTTTCAGGTTTGCTTTACCTATGGTTTTCGGCAATCTGCTTCAGCAAATGTATCACTTTGTCGATAGTGTAATAGTTGGTCGCTTTATTGGTAAAGAAGCACTGGCTGCTCTGGGAGCCTCTTCCCCTATTTTTTATGCTTTGATAGCTTTTATAATTGGAATTGGTAGTGGCGCAACTATTGTAATCAGTCAATATTTTGGTGCCAAGGAGCTTGACAAAGTAAAACGTGCCATCGATACAATTTTCATCTTTTTATTCTGGGCTTCAATTGTAATTACAACGATTGGCATTTCGTTCAGTGAAGAAATTTTTACTCTCTTGCGGGTTGATGAAGCTGTAATACCAATGGCTACAAGCTATTTTAATGTTTTTATGCTGGGTATGATAGCCTTTTTTGGCTTCAGTGCCACATCATCGGTATTAAGAGGACTGGGAGACTCAATGACTCCTCTTTATTTCATGCTCATTGCAACTGTGATCAACATTGTACTGGATATCGTTTTTATCGTTATTTTCAATTGGGGCATTGAAGGTGTAGCATTTGCAACAGTTATTGCACAAACAACAGCTTTTATTGCAGGAGCAATTTACCTTACCCGAAAACATCAGATTATTTCATTCAATATATTCCAGTTTACATTTGATAAAGAACTCTTTATTAAGAGCATCAAAATAGGTCTTCCAACAGGCTTTCAGCAAACATTTGTTGCACTGGGAATTATGGCATTGATCCGTATTGTAAACAATTTCGATACTGATGCTCTGGCTGCCTTTACAGCAGCCAGTCGTGTGGATGCATTAGCTGCCATGCCAGCCCTTAACCTGGCAAGCGCTCTATCTGCCTTTGTTGGACAAAACCTGGGAGCTAAAAAAATAGACCGTATCAAAAAAGGCTTAAAGGCTACCTTAGGAATGGCATGGAGTCTTTCATTAATCGTTATGATCGTGGTTATTTTCTTTGGTGATCATATTATGCGTTTATTTACAACCGATGCCAATGTGATCCAATATGGTAACAACTACTTAATCATTGTCAGTTCATTTTATCTTATCTTTTCAACCATGTTTGTAATCCATGGTGTTTTACGTGGAGCCGGTGCTACATTGATACCCATGTTTATCACCTTGTTTTCGTTATGGATTATACGAATACCATTTGCCATATTCTTATCCAAACATTTTGGAATCAATGGTATATGGTGGGCAATACCCATAGGCTGGTCAATGGGGCTAGTCGGATCTATTCTATATTATTTTAGCGGTAAATGGAAAAGTAAAGTAATTATTAATTAATATCTCATGACCCGAATTACCATCCTAACAGTATCAATCCTGATTTCAGTCTCAGGTCTTTGTCAAAAAGCTAATATTACTCAAATAACAAAGCTTTGTGATGACTTGATTGAAACTTCGGGTCTCATTTATTATGACAACAGCTACTGGACCATCAATGATAGTGGTGATTCTGCCTTGTTATACAGAATAGATGAAAAAGGAGACATCAATCAAACCATATCCATTGCCAACGGGAAAAATATTGACTGGGAAGATATAGCCCAAGATGACAAACACATTTATATTGGTGACACTGGCAATAACAACGGGAATCGTTATGATTTCACCATCTATCAGATCTATAAAAGTGATATACCCGAAAATCTGGCAGACAAAAGCATTTTAGCTAAAGCCATTCATTTCAGATATGAAGATCAGCCTGAGAATCTTCAACCATATGCGCATAATTTTGATTGCGAAGCACTTGTCACCCTCAATAATCAATTGGGTATATTTACCAAAAACTGGGCTGATGGTAAAACAAATTTCTACCTGATTGACCCTCAAACGAAGATCGCAAAACACCAGTTTACATTCAATTCTTTTGGATTAATAACCGGAGCCGAATACGTAAAAGAAGAAGATAAAATGTTATTGATAGGTTATCAGTATATCAACCAGACCCAACTTCCATTCTTTCTGATGATCACTGATTTTTCTGAAGAATCAAAACGTAAAGAAACACGTATTCAACTATCTCAGATAAACGGAGAACAAACAGAAGCAATTTGCCTGGGCAAAAACGGAATGGTTATCAGTAATGAAGAAACCACTGACTTACCAACATCATTAAAAAAAATAGAGTTAACCTACTAGAATTTTGACATTTCCTGCTTAAATTCTCTGGCATTTAACACCTTCACAAAGTGATCAGGCATTTTTGGTTCCAGTTCCTTAACCTGAAGACCCATTATAAAGAAAGGGGTATTTGGAATCGATTTGGAGTAATCGTTCAGTATTTCGTCAAGTTCTTCCTTAGTTTGGGCTGAAACGAATGAGGTAAAAAACACATCTACCTTGCGCACATCAACAATAATCTTTAAATCACTCATGGGTACCGATGCGCCCAAATAAACCACGTTATAGCCTTCTTTACGGGCAATCAAACTATAAAACAACAACCCAATTTCGTGGAGTTCATTCTCAGGAAGAAAGAAAACAATATTCTTATCAGATTTAGGGATAAAATTTTGCATCTCATTATCAATCGCAACAATCAATTTCTGACGGATGAGATTGGAAATAAAATGTTCCTGCGCAGGATTTACCGTTCCTGCCTGCCAAAGTATTCCAATCCTTTCTAAAAATGGAAATAGAATAGATTCAACGGTTGATTCAAAACCTAATTTAATAATAGAATTGGTCAGCACGTTGGTAAACTTTCCTTCATCCAATTCCAGCATTGCAACCAGCAAACTCTCAATCTGAACATCAATATTCCTTGTGTCCAGACATAAGTCAATCACTCTCTGACGCAGTTGGTCCTGAGTTAAGTCGGCTATCCTTGAGATCTTAATCCCATTCTGATTTAGAATAGAAACATTTAATATTCGTTTGAGATCATCATCGCTATAAAGCCTGATATTTGTTGAAGTTCTTTGTGGCTCAATCAGTTTATAGCGTCGTTCCCAAATACGAATAGTATGTGCTTTTATTCCAGAAATTTTTTCAAGATCTTTAATTGAGTAGACAGCCATACTGAATAAATAATGTTTTAATAATTAGGTTGCCTCTTAAACAGGCAATTTGCATTTAATGTTCAACTTTATTTCAACTTTTATATACAATGAAGGGAGGCAAAGCCTCCCAAGAAGAAGTTATAATGAGTAATATCATGCCTTATGGCACTATTACCTGATCAATTACATGTATTACTCCATTTAAGCCCTGAATATCGGCGGCTACAACCTTTATACTATTATCTATTATAACGCCATTATCAACATTCACCATTATTTCTTTCTCTGCATTTAAAGTGGGGACAGTACCATTTGTTAAACCTGTTGATACTGCATTAGCACTAACAACATGTGCCAGTAGAACAGGTATTAGATCTTCTTTTGACAAGTCATCCAGGCTACTAATTTGTAAAGCTTCAAATAAGTCTTCAAAAGCATCGTTGGTAGGGGCAAACACGGTAAAAGGTCCATCTCCTGATAAATCATCCACTAATTCAGCTTTTATAAGAGCATCCACCAATATACTGAAATTTGAATTTTGCAAAGCAATATCAACAATGGTAGGTGGTACAATCACCTGATCAATCGCGTGTATAATTCCATTGGTTGCAACCACATCGGTAACAATAACTTTAGCTGATGAATTTAGCATCACCGCATCAGCAACATCTACTTTTAAGTTAATATTATTATCAAATGCGGATGCTAATGTCGAAACATAGCCTGACTCAACCATTGAAGCAGGTATTACATTACCCAAAACATGATAAAGCAGTATTGGAGTAAGTGTTTCTTTTGTAAGTGCATCAAAAGTTAAATCATTTGATTCCAAAAATGAATCAAATGCACTATTAACAGGTGCAAAAACAGTAAATTGATTCTCATCACTATCCAATGTTTCTGCTAATTCAGCCTTAACTACTGCAGATACTAAAGATGAAAAGTTTTCATTGGAAATAGCATGATCAGTTATACTCATCGGTAAAATCACTTTATCAATTACATGAATCACACCATTGGCTGCTTCAATATCTGTTTGCGATATCATTGCCCTGTTATTAATTTTCAGAGTGCTCATATCAACATAAAATGAAAGCATATAACCATCCATTGGTCCTGCCGACAAAGAATTATAATAACCTGTTTGTAAATTAGAAGCCATTTTACTTCCTGACATTACATGATACAGTAGAACTTCAGTTAACACTTCATCTGAAATATCATCCAAACTGGAGACGCCCAATTCATCCAGTAAAGAATTAAATGCTGAGTTAGTAGGTGCAAATACTGTGAAATCTCCACTTTGATCTAAATCATCATCCAATCCCACTTTTTGTAATGCTGATACCAGAATACTAAAATCATTGTTAGAAGCTGCTATAGCAGTAATAGACTGTGACGATTCAATAGGATTGTCTTCCATTGTTTTATCATCTTCATCATCACATGAAACTGTTACAAACATTAAACCCACAAAAAGTGCCAGTACCCAATAATTCATTTTTAATGCTTTCATGATTTCAAATTTTGATTAATAATTAAATCTTTAGTAGGTAAACCGCATGTTGAATTTTTTGTTTAATGTTTTTTAATTATTATTAAACATTTATTTAGCAAGCAATAAGTTAAATGCTGAATATCTGCCAATTACACTCTTATTGTTTTGTTCATCTTTTTTAATATTTCATTAAACCATATCTCTTTAAAGTGACTAAACCATAGTTAAATAAAAAGCTTAACTTTGCATTCAAAGTAAAAATATTTGCATGGTTCATTCAATGACAGGTTTTGGGAAAGGGGTTTGCGAACTTCCCAATAAAAAAATCAACATCGAAATCAAATCACTCAACAGCAAACAGCTTGATTTAAATACACGTATCCCTAATTTATATCGCGAAAAAGAAATAGAAATACGTAATACCGTAGGAAAAAAACTTACTCGTGGTAAAGTGGATGTAAGTTTCTTTGTTGAAGCTGCTTCTTCTGATAAAATAACCAAGGTTAATCAGCAGGTTATTAAAGATTATTATGCGCAGCTAAAAGAGGTATCGGCAGATTTGGGCTTTTCGGAAAATACAGATTTTTTGAAGGTAATTATGCCTCTACCAGACACTGTAAAGATTGAACTGGCAGAATTGGACGAAAAAGAATGGGTAGCCATCGCCAAAGCCATTGATGCTGCAATTGAAGACATTATTTCATTCAGGATAAGAGAAGGTAAAGCGTTAGAGGCTGATGTTCGAGAACGCATAGCTACCATTGACGAACTACTTCAGCAAGTTCCAAATTACGAAACTCAACGTATTGAAAAGATTCGTAATCGTATAAAAGAAAATCTGGAAGAGCTTTCAATGCAAACTCAGGTTGATGAAAACCGCTTTGAACAGGAGATTATTTTTTATCTCGAGAAACTGGATATCACAGAAGAAAAAGTTCGTTTGGCCAATCACCTGAAGTATTTTATCGAAACCATGGAAGCTGGTGAAGCCGTTGGTAAAAAACTTGGTTTCATAAGTCAGGAAATAGGAAGAGAAATTAATACGTTGGGATCTAAAGCTAATGATGCTGATTTACAAAAGATTGTAATTAGAATGAAAGATGAATTAGAGAAAATAAAGGAGCAAATCCTAAATATTCTTTAACCATCAAAGAAGGTAATATGACAAAAAAAGGCAAATTAATTATTTTTTCTGCTCCTTCAGGATCGGGTAAGAGTACCATTGTTCAGGCGTTATTAAAAAAGAATTTTAACCTCGAATTCTCTATTTCAGCCACCAGTCGGGCTCCCAGAGGAGAAGAACAGCACAGCAAAGAATATTACTTTTTAACACCTGAGGAGTTCAGGCAAAAGATTAAAGAAAATGCTTTCCTGGAATGGGAAGAAGTATACACTGATACTTATTACGGAAGCTTACGAAGCGAGGTGGAACGCATTACCAATGCGGGAAATAATGTAGTTTTTGATGTTGATGTGGTTGGTGGGGTAAATATTAAAAAAGAGTTTGGCAATACTGCCTTAAGCATTTTTGTTCAGCCACCATCCATTGAGGCTCTAAAAGAAAGATTGATTAATCGTGCTACCGATTCACCTGAAAAAATACAGGAACGATTGGCAAAAGCTGAATATGAGTTAGGATTCGCTTCTAAATTTGATAAGATTGTTATCAACGACAATCTGGAAGAAGCTATCAAAGAAGCTGAGAACTTATTAACTAATTTCTTACAATAAGATGATGCAGATCGGACTTTTCTTCGGATCATTCAACCCAATTCATGCAGGCCATCTGGCATTGGCGAATTACATGTGTGAATTTGAGGAAATGGACGAAGTCTGGTTTGTGGTCAGCCCTCAAAATCCTTTCAAATCAAAAGCTGATTTAATTGATACCAACCACCGCTTAAACATGACCCAACTGGCAACTTCGGAATACAGTAAGTTTAAAGTAGTGGATATTGAAACGCAATTACCAATTCCATCATACACTATTGACACCTTAACAGAATTACACAAGCGTCATAAGAACTGCATCTTCAATTTAATAATGGGTGCCGATAACATTCAGAACATCCAGCGTTGGAAAGATGGTGATCGCATCCTTTCTGATTATTGTATTCTGGTTTATCCTCGAACTGGTTACTCAACAGAAAATCTTGAGGTTCCTCTTAGCGTAAAATATACAGACGCCCCAGTTATTGAAATTTCGTCAACGAAAATAAGAACCTGGCTAAAAGAAGGCAAACAATTGCCTTACTTCATTACTCCTGTTGTATTGGAATACATCGAACTAAATAAGCTTTATCAATAAAAAAGACCAATCGAATGACTGGTCTTTTGATTAAGGAAAAGTAAGGTTCAAACAAATATCAAATAACTATATCTTCTTTAATAAAATAATATAAACCGGAAAGTGGTCGCTATAACCTCCCTGATAACGATTACCAACATAGGTACGCAATGGATACCCCTTATATTGTCCTTCAGGCACTAACATCTTAGGATTATTGTAAATATGCGATGATTTAAATTGGTAAGTAGAGTAATTATTACCCAATAATGATTCGGTAATCATTACCTGATCGAAGAGATTCCATTTATCGCGATATGCCAGTGTACCTATACCATTTTTATAATGTTTATACATAGTATTAAACATGTCACCTTCACGCATTTTATTCTTTTTACCCATGGCGCGTAAATACAAACCAACACTTTCATTTATTGGATCATCATTTAAATCGCCCATTAGAATAACCTTTGCTTTTGCATCCACTGATTGAATTGAATCGACTATAGAGCGACTAAGCTTTGCGGCAGCATTGCGCAAGGGTGCACTTCGTGCCTCTCCTCCATAACGCGATGGCCAGTGATTAACGATAAAATGCATCGGTTCACCATCGAAAATACCAGAGACCATTAACTGATCGCGTGTAAAAATTCTTTCTTTAGAATTTTCGTCAAAAATCATTAATGGAATTGATTTGGAATTTGTAACCTGGAAAAATTTAGGTCGATAAATCAAACACACATCCACTCCCCTTTTATCAGGAGAATCATAATGTACAATCTGGTAATTATATGGCTTTAATTTCGGATCATTAATAAGATCCTCAATTACTGCCTTATTTTCCATTTCACACAAGCCAACAACTGCCGGAGCTCCCAAACCTTTTTCTTGTCCCAGTTCAGAAATAATCTCGGCCATATTACTGATTTTCTTCCAATATTTGGTGTCATCCCATTTCTTATCTCCTTCTGGTGTAAATTCAGTATCTCTTACATCCGGAGTATCTATCGTATCAAATAAGTTTTCAAGATTATAAAAAGCTATTACTCCCGCCTTGTACGTTTGTGCTTCTACCTGTGAAAAGCCAAAAGCAAACAGTACTAGAAAGCTCCAAATTATTCTATTTAACATACTACTATTGAATTTTTGTGAGCAAGTTAGTATTTTTTAATCAAAACACACTCATCTCACCAACCTATAACATGACTAAACACAGTTAAATTTTGATTAAGCATCAACTATCAATTTTAATAAGATGTTAAGTTCATCAAATTTAAAGCCAGACCGTCCGGTCTGTACAATTATTTTTATTTAATTTGTAGCATTGAATATTAAAACCGATATTTAATACTGACTTAAAATCTGTAAAAAACCATCTACTTATGCAACTTAAATTCGCATGGCTTCTGAGCTTGTTATTACTTGCATTCAACGCATTAAGCCAGAACTCGGCCATTCAAGGTGTAGTGAAAGATGCCGATTCGAACCAACCTCTCGAAGGTGTAATGGTTGAAATCGCCAACACCACAACAAACTCTGATCTGCAAGGCCAGTTCACCCTAAAAATTGCCACAGGTAACGATTATCAGGTTACATTTTCAAAAGAAGGCTACCGTAGTTTAACTATGTACGCTTCGGTACTTCAGGATAAAATAACTGATTTGGGTAATGTTTTCCTAGTTAATCTTACAACAGCCAATCAGGATGTACCAACCATAACCATTACCGATTCTGATAGTGAAAATTCTCTGGAATCACAAACTATTCACGGTTTGTTAAGCTCATCGCGTGATGTTTTTGTATCAGCTGCTGCTTATACATTCGGACCTGCACGTTTTAGAATGAGAGGATACGATTCTGATCAGCAAAAAGTGATGATCAACGGCTTCATCATGAATGAAGCAGAAAGCGGCCAACCGTATTGGAGTAATTGGGGTGGACTAAATGATGTAATGCGAAATACAGTTATTACAACCGATGCTGCTCCCACAGGCGCTATGAACGAACCTCTTGGAGGATTAACTCAGGTTATTACTGCCGCTTCTCAATACCGTCCCGGTGTAAAAGTAGTTTATTCTAATTCCAACCGCTCATACCGAAACAGAGCTATGGTAACAGCTTCAACAGGCTTAATGGATAATAACTGGGCTTTTACCGTATCCGGATCACGAAGATGGAGCGAGGAAGGATATAAAGAAGCTACATTTTATGATGCCAATAGTTTTTTTATATCAGCTGAGAAAATTATTAATCAAAAACATCGATTAAATTTTACTGCTTTGACTGCCATGTACGAGCGCGGAGTTGGTGGAGGGGCCATGCAGGAGGTATATGATCTGGTTGATGATAATTACTATAATCCTTACTGGGGTTATCAAAATGGTCAAAAGCGTAATTCAAGAGTTAGAAGTGGTAACAAACCATTATTTACCTTACAGCATACCTGGACACCTACCCCATCAACTAAAATAAAATCAACAGCCGGTTATTGGTTTGGTAAAGGTGGTTATACCTCTTTAAACTGGAATAATGCAAAAGATCCCCGACCAGACTATTACAGATATTTACCAAGCTATTATACCAACTCAGTTGATCAGGAAAGAATAACTGAAATGTGGAAAACAGATCCTTCTGTCAGACAAATAGACTGGGATGCGCTCTACCGTGCCAACCGTAACAACGGATACTTTGTTGTTGAAAACGCAAACGGCAGCACTCAATCATATAGTGGCAACCGCTCATTCTATATTGTAGAAGATAGAAGAAACGATATATCACAATTCCAATTCAACTCTAACTTAGAACATACATTTAACGACAATTGGAAAGTAAACGGAGGTATTAATTTAGATATGTACACCGGAGACATTTATAATGTAGTAGATGACTTATTGGGTGGTGATTACTGGCTGGATATTGATCAGTTTGCTGAACGCGATTTTCCGGATGATAACAATGTGATCCAAAACGATTTGAATAACCCAAACCGAATTGTGAAAGAAGGTGATATCTACTCACATCATTATAAACCGCATATTAACAGTTACAACGCCTGGTTGATTACTCATTATTCAGGAAACAATTACTCAGTATACCTAGGAGGTCATTATAAATACAATGAATTTTGGCGTGAAGGATTAATGAGAAAAGGTTTATTCCCTGATAATTCATATGGAGACTCTGAAAAGCAACAATTTAACACCTATGGTTTTAAAATAGGTGGAGATTATAGATTTACCGGAAGACATATTGTTAAGGCTAATGCCAGCTACAGTACTCAACCTCCCGTTTTCAGGAATGCTTACGTTTCGCCTCGCACCCGAGATAATCTTGTTTCGAACCTGAAAGAAGAAAAACACATGTCTGTTGACGGAGGATATTATTTCAGTTCTCCTAACCTAACACTGAGAGCAACCGGTTACTTTACCCGTATTGATGACCAGGTTAAAAACATGAATTTCTATCATGAAGAGCTACGTACATTTGTAAACTATTCAATGTACGACATAGATAAACAATACATTGGTTTTGAATTTGGTACTGAGTATAAACTAACCAATACCATTACCGTTAATGCTGTGGCATCAATTGGTGAGTATACTTACCAGTCAAATCCTGGTGTTATCATTTCTCAGGACAACAGTCAGGAAGTTTTAGAAACCAATACTGTTTACTCTCAAGGATTTAAAATAAGCGGAACGCCTCAAACAGCTTATTCGGTTGGAGTAAAATATAACTCTCCTCAATATTGGTGGGCTGGTGTTACAGCTTCGTATTTCGATCAGATTTACATGGATTACAACCCAATTCCCCGAACATCTTATTTGTACTGGAGTACTCCAGAACAATTGGATGCAGCCTATACAATAGATGCATTTGCAGGTAAAAGCTGGAGAATTGACGGTTACTATATTTCATTAAGTGCCAATTTAAGTAATATAACCAATAACCAAAGTTTTATAACAGGTGGTTATGAGCAATTACGATACAATCCGGAACGTCCTGAATTGTTCGCACCTAAATATTATTACTACTATGGCTTTAACTATTTCCTAAACCTAAGCGTTAGCTTCTAAGAACTCGATATGATGAAAAGATTTAACACCATATTTATCATTTTATCCGTACTTACCTCATCGTTATTTGTTGCCTGTGACTTCAATAACGAAGATGCTCCCCCTTACGAAGAATTTGTAGAAGGTGAATTAAGTACAATCTCATATGTAAAATCATTATATGCTGAAGAGCTGGCCAAATATTGGACAGAAAGAGTTCCGGTTGAAATTACAGAAGATATCTGTATCAAAGGAATTATCATAGGCGATGACAAAACATCAAACGGCAATTTATACAAAGAAGCTTATGTTCAGGATGAAACAGGAGGTTTACGTATAACATTTCTGTCGACCGGAGGCATTTACAAAAACGATTCAGTTACTATTAATCTTAAAGGATTATACTTAAGCGATTATGGTGATTTTATTCAATTAGGCGGAGTACCCTATTTTGATGACAGTAACAACTATCGTTTAACCGGAATCGACAAACACGATTACATCAAACGTACTTATGTAGAAGGTCAGGTTCAGGAGCCTGCCATCATAACTATTGATCAGGCTGATGAAAATTACATGGGCATGCTGGTACAATTTAATGATGTTCAATTCGCCGATAGTCAGTTAGGTTTAACTTATGCTATTCCTGAAACAGATACTCAGGACGCAGCATCAGCCAACAGAACACTTGTCGACTGCGATGGTAATTCAATCATTGTTCGTTCCAGTGGTTACTCTTCGTTTGCCGGCACTTTGCTACCAGAAGGGAAGGGAACATTTGTAGGAATTGTTACCAAATTTACAAGTGGCTCAACCACTACCACACAAATTGTAATTCGTAGCTTTGATGAAATCGATCTGTCGGGTGATCGTTGCAGCAATGAAATTGATATTACATTAGGTGATCCGGTGGATACAATTAATGAGGATTTCAGTTCTCAAACTAATAATGCCGATATTAATCTGACAGGTTGGAATAACTTTGTAACTGCCGGAAGCAGAACCTGGAGAGGAAAAACTTACAATACAGAGATTTACGCACAGGCAACTGGTTATAATTCAGGAGAAGCATCTATTGAATCATGGTTAATGCTGCCACCAGTTACTGCTAATTCAGCGAAAACATTATCGTTTGAATCACAATTTGCCTACTGGGAACATCTTTCAGGAAACAAGCCGATGAAAGTGGTTTATTCTACCAATTATACAGGTGGAGATGTTAACTCTGCAACCTGGACTGAGTTAGACGCAACTATGGCTACAGATGGAGTGGATGCGCAAAATACCTGGGTTGAATCAGGAGCAATTGCATTACCAACATCGAACAATCCTATAGTTATTGCCTTTATATATAATGGCTCAAACACTGAGAGTACATCTATGCGTATTGATAATATTGTTATAAACTAACCATAAGAAGAACACTATGAAATTATTTAAATCTGGTCTTTATCTGCTTTTAATTGCTTTTGCAACATTTAGTTGTACTGAAGATCCTTCAGCTCCGGAAACTCCGGAAGGTACAAAATTAACAATCAGTCAGCTTCGGGCTTTATATACCGGTTCTGACATCAGTGTTTCAGATGATGTTTACATCGAAGGGACTGTCACATTTACTCCCAGCCAGGGAAACATTCCTGATTTTGTAGCATATATACAAGATGAAACCGCTGCCATCACTTTAACTGAATCAGGTACAAATTCCTTCACTGAAGGCAGCAAAATAAAAATAAACTGTCAGGGATTAACTTTGACCGAATACAATGGTCTGCTTCAGTTTGGAAGCGTGGATTATTCTACTATGGTAGAGGTTCTGCTTCCAACAGGTTCTGAAGTAACTCCAAGGACTGTTACTATTGCAGACATCACCGATGGAACTTATCAGTCGGAATTAGTCCAAATTAGTGACGTACAATTTTCAAATGTTCCTGGCACTTTCAGTGGATCTCAAACTATAACTGATTGTACTAATAGTATTGCAGTTTATACAAGAAGCGCATCTGGTTTTGCCAGTGAATCTTTACCAGAAGGTAATGGCACTTTAATTGGTATTGCTTCTTACTACAACAGTGCACAAATATTATTACGCGATCCTTCAGAATTAGATATGACAGGAGAACGTTGTTCAAATGGAGGTGGCTCTGGCAGTGGTACCGGTACCAAAGAAGATCCATACGATGTTAGTTATGTTTTATCAGCAGCTGATGATGGATCCATTACAGGATGGGTTAAAGGTTATATTATTGGTACTATTCCTAATACCAGTGAAGCTACTCTTACTGGTCCTTTTGACGTGGCAACCAACATGTTGATAGCAGAATCTGCCAGCGAAACTAACGTTGCAAATATGGTTTCTGTTCAATTACCAAGTGGTGATATAAGAACAGCTCTTAACCTGGTTGACAATGGGTCTAATCTTGGTAAAGAAGTATTAGTTTTGGGTTCATTGGAATATTATTATGGATTTAAAGGTGTTAAAAGCTTAACCGGATACTGGATTGATGGAGCTGGAATAGATCCAGACAATCGTTCAGAAGATGATCCTACAGCTGAAGCTGATTATCCTGCTGGTAGCTTCTACTATGAAAATTTCGAAAATGCAGCAGATGGTATGGATATCTTTATTACTGGCATGAGCAACTATGCAGAAACCGGAGAACGTTTATGGCAAGGTAAAACTTATAACAATAACAAATATGCACAAGCCACAGCATATAGTTCAAGTGATGCTACAAACGACATCTGGCTAGTAACTCCTTCAATTAGTTTGGATGGTAAAACCAATCCAAACTTCAACTGCGATATTAACGGCGGTTATGATAACGGTGCTACATTGGAAGTATATGTATTAACAGATTACGATGGCAGTTCAAATCCTTGGGATGCAACGGCAACTAAACTTGACGTTGCACTACCTACCGTGCCATCAGGCAATTATGCAACTTTCGAAAATTCAGGTGATATTGATTTATCATCATATTCAGGAACAATACATATTGCATTTAAATATTCAGGAAGCACAAGCCAAACAACAACCTGGCAAGTTGATAACATTAATTGTTTTGAGAAATAATTTTTCCAACCAATAAATCAAAAGGCCGTGTTCTAATTACAGAGCGCGGCCTTTTTAATCTTTATCATCTCTGAAAGAAGTATCCGATCTGATTAACAATGTTCATTAATCAGATCGGATCCTCATTTAAAGTCATTTGACATCTTCCATATTTAGACTTCAAAATGCTATTTACAGTAATAATAATCTCAACTGAAAAAAAATTACCAAAAAATCATTAATTATGAACCTATCCATTTGACATCATGCTATTTTTTTGTCTATTTGCACCTTAATACTTTTAACAGATTATAAATTTAAAAAGAAGAATGGGTAAAGTTCTGATTATTGGCGCTGGCGGTGTAGGAACCGTTGTAGCCCATAAAATGGCATCCTTGCCGGAGGTGTTTACTGAAATAATGTTGGCAAGCCGTACAAAAAATAAATGCGATGCCATTGCCAATAAAATTGGAAATAACAGGGTACAAACTGCACAGGTTGATGCAGACAATGTACCTGAGTTGGTTGAATTGATCAACTCTTATAAGCCTGATATCGTGGTTAACGTAGCTCTTCCTTACCAGGATTTGACCATTATGGATGCCTGTCTGGAGACTAAAACAGCTTATCTCGACACAGCTAACTACGAACCTATTGATGAAGCTAAATTTGAATACAAATGGCAATGGGCGTACCAGGATCGTTACAAAGAGGCTGGTATTACTGCTATTTTGGGATGTGGCTTCGATCCGGGAGTAACAAGTATTTATACAGCTTATGCAGCTAAACATCACTTCGATGAGATTCAGTATCTTGATATTGTAGATTGTAATGGTGGTGATCATGGTAAAGCATTCGCTACTAACTTTAACCCTGAGATTAATATCAGAGAGGTTACCCAAAAAGGTAAATATTGGGAAAACGGACAATGGGTTGAAACAGAACCACACGAAATTCATAAGCCATTAAACTATCCAAATATTGGCGATCGGGAATCATACGTCATCTATCACGAAGAACTGGAATCGTTGGTGAAAAATTATCCAAGTATTAAACGTGCCCGTTTCTGGATGACTTTCGGACAAGAGTATCTTACTCACCTTAGAGTAATTCAAAATATTGGAATGGCCGGTATTGAGCCTATCATGTACGAAGGAAAAGAGATTGTACCTATCCAGTTCCTGAAAGCTGTTTTGCCTAATCCTGGAGATCTGGGTGAAAATTATACAGGTGAAACATCAATTGGTTGTCGCATTAAAGGTTTGAAAGACGGTCAGGAAAAAACCTATTACGTTTATAACAACTGTAAACATCAGGATGCATTTAATGAAACAGGCACACAAGGAGTTAGTTACACTACTGGCGTTCCTGCTACCATTGGAGCAATGATGTACTTACAAGGTATCTGGAAAAAACCAGGTGTATTCAACGTTGAGGAATTTGATCCGGATCCATTTATGGAACAATTAAATAAATTGGGATTACCTTGGCACGAACTACACAATGTTGATCTTGAATTGTAAAAAATAACCATTTTATAATCTGAAACCGCTAATACTTACATTAGCGGTTTTTTTCTTTTATTAATTTCCCTTTTACAAGGTAAACACTCTTATATTTTCAAATCGAAACTTTATTGATTTTTTTTCTAATAAATCATCATTTTTTATTTTTTTCAACACCTCCCCCATTTATCACTTCAATAAATATTTTTTTTAATCAAAATGCTTGACCACCCCCAAAACCAGAACCAAACCAACTCATTTTTTGAGACTTTCAACAGACATACCCCCACTTTTAATTTGTGTTGATTTGATAGTTTAAATAGCCTTTATCTTATTTTTTGATAGTTTTTATTGCTTTTAAATATTAATTCATTACTTTTGAATTAGAAATTTAAATCAAATTACTCCATTACAATTATAAAAGTAGAACGACATGTGTGGATTTGCAGTGTATACAGGAAGTGACATGATGGACAAACTTAAGTTTGCCAGAGAGTTTAAAAAGATCCAGTACCGTGGACCAGATAATTCAATTACCCGAGATTTTGATGATGATGGATGGATGGGATTCCATCGTTTAAGCATTATGGATGTTTCAGCAGCCGGTAATCAACCGCTAGTTTATAAGCACATTAATTTGGTATGTAATGGAGAAGTATACAATTATAATGAGCTTAAAGCAACATACGAATCATCTTTCGAATTTAAATCAAGCAGCGATTGCGAGGTAATTATTCCATTATTCCTGGAAAAAGGAATTGAAGAAACTGCCAAGGCCCTGGATGCAGAGTACGTATTTGTTATTTATGATTCAGTAGCTAAAAAATATTTCGCAGCACGTGATCCTATCGGAATACGTCCTTTGTTTTACGGATATTCAAAAGATGGCAACATCATGTTCGCCAGCGAAATGAAGAGTTTAACAGAATTGTGTGATGATGTAAAGCCATTCCCTCCGGGACACTACTACGATGGTGAGAGCATCAAACAATATCGCGACATTTCAAAAGTTGAAGCTTTTGTTGATCATGATTTAGAAGAGATTTACAAAAACATCAACGAAAAACTTACAGTAGGTATCGAAAAAAGACTTCATGCCGATGTACCGGTAGGATTCCTATTAAGCGGTGGTTTGGATTCAAGTATTGTATGTGCCGTTGGTGCTAAAATGCTTAATAAACCAATCAGAACCTTTGCTGTTGGTATCGAAGACGATCCTATTGATACTAAATATGCCCGTCAGGTTGCAGATTACCTGGGAGCAGATCATACAGAAGTATTATTTAAACGTCAGGATATTTTCGACTCATTAAGTCACCTTATATATTGCATCGAAACATACGATATCACCACAATTCGTGCATCGATGGGTATGTATATGGTAACGAAATACGTAGCTGAAAACACCGATATCAAAGTATTGATGACCGGTGAAATCAGTGATGAAATTTTCGGATATAAATACACCGATTATGCTCCATCACCTGAAGCTTTCCAGGAAGAAGCAGAAAAAAGAATCAAGGAAATATTCATGTATGACGTATTGAGAGCCGACAGGAGCATATCATGTAACGGGTTAGAAGCTCGTGTACCTTTCGGTGATCTTGACTTTGTTGAATATGTAATGAGTATCGACCCTAAAAAGAAGATGAATTTCACTGGTGTAGGTAAATACTTGTTACGAAAAGCTTTTGAAGGTGATTATTTACCACATGATATTTTATACCGCGAAAAGGCTGCCTTCTCTGATGCAGTTGGACATAGCTGTGTTGACTATTTAAAGGCTTACGCTGAAGAAATGTATTCTGATGAAGATTTGCAGAAAGCACAGTTTAAATACAAACATGCTACTCCAATCTCAAAAGAATCATTAATGTATCGCGAAATATTTGAATCTCATTTCCCTGGACGAAGTGAAACTGTTGTTGACTTCTGGATGCCAAACAAGACTTGGGAAAATTGTGATGTTAACGATCCTAGTGCACGTGTATTACCAAACTACGGTGCAAGCGGCAGCTAAAATATACTTAGCAAAACATTAGCCATAAAATACATTAACCACGAAAAAGCCGGAATGCATTGAGCATTTCGGCTTTTTTATTTTTATTTGCAAAAAAATAGAAACAATGGCTATTGACTACAAGCAAGTACCTTCTCCCTGTTACGTTTTAGATGAAACACGTTTAAGAAAGAATCTTGAACTAATAAAAACAGTTCAGGACAAAGCCGGAATAGAAATAATAATGGCTTTTAAAGCCTGTGCCATGTGGAGTGCATTCCCAATCATTAACGAATACATTCCAAGAGCAGCTGCCAGCTCTATTCATGAAGCTCGTTTGGCCTTTGAAGAAATGGGAACCAAGGCTCATACTTATTCTCCGGCATTTACTCAGAAGGATATTGCTGAAATTTTAAAATACAGCAGCCATATTACCTTTAATTCTATCACTCAATTTGAAATGCATAAAGATGCGCTAGCTGCACACCCAACAGCAATTTCTGCAGGTTTACGCATCAATCCTGAATTCAGTGATGTTGAAACAGACCTGTACAATCCATGTGCTCCGGGAACACGTTTAGGTGTTGCAGCCAGCAATCTTCCAGCTGAACTTCCATCTGAAATTGAAGGCCTGCATTTTCATTCGTTATGCGAATCATCTTCTTATGATCTGGAAAAAACGCTGCAGGCAATTGAAAAAAGGTTCGCTTCATACCTGCAAAAGGCCAAATGGATTAATATGGGCGGTGGTCATTTAATGACTCGCAAAGACTATGACACCGAACATCTGATTAAAATACTGAAAGCATTTAAAGATAAGTGGAATGTAAAGGTTATCCTTGAACCGGGAAGTGCTTTTATGTGGCAAACAGGTGATCTTGTTGCATCTGTTGTTGACATTGTTCTGGATCACGGAATAAGAACTGCTATTCTGGATGTTTCTTTTACAGCACACATGCCCGACTGTCTTGAAATGCCATACAAGCCTCGAATAACAGGTGCTTATCACGAGCCTCAAAAAGATAAACCGACTTACCGTTTAGGTGGCAACAGTTGTCTTGCCGGTGATTTTATGGGCCTTTGGTCGTTCGATGAGGAATTGAAAACAGGTGATCAGCTAATTTTCGAAGATATGATACATTATACTATGGTAAAGACAACCATGTTTAATGGTGTACCTCATCCTGCCATAGCTATATGGAATGATACAAAGGGACTGAACATTGTTCGCGAATTCGGATATGAAGATTATAAAGGTAGAATGGGCTGATAGCCTATTCTATCTCTAGAAATTCTTTTATTGGCCCAAGATAATATTCGTTCCACCCTTCTACTATTTCATCAAAAGCTTCGTCGGGAATGTTGGTATGAAAAACATCTACCTGCACTTTATTTCCTCCCTGCGGGAAAAGCTTAATGGTAACGATCGATTGCTCTTCCTGCGGACCAAAATACCACTCCTGTACAATTCGCTGCTGGTCTTCAACTTCTAGAATATGGCCGGCAATATCTCCTTCCCAAAGTGAAAACTCCGATCCCGGAACTGTACTCATAACTGCAGGGTAACCACTCCATAACTCAATGGTAAAAGGATTGGTGAAAGCAGCAAATACATCTTCCAACTCAGCTTTTATCTTAACGCGTGTTTTAAAATCCTTAGGCATATTTGAATATTTTTGCAAAGAAACGAAAAAAATGGCCTTGCCCCAATTGACAAGACCAAAATCCAAAAACCAGTTTCTGATATATTTCTTAAATACCTAAAGCATCAATCAAATCTGCCACCCTCGATAAATGCACTTTAGAGATACTGACCATTTGTTTGCGCAGAGTCTCATGTTCTTTAAAGTACTTATGATCCATCGTTATCGGAAAATCCTTATTGTAAAACTGCATTTCATTCTCCTGAACTTTAATAAGATTGAGCAGCTTATTTAGCTGATCAACATGCTGATCGAGCACCATCAATTCAACAGTATTTAATTCATCAATGTATTTTTCCGATTTTACTTCTTCATTCCTGTTTTTCAAAATGTCAATCTCCTGAACAAATAGGGTCAATCTGTTTTTCCACATCTTGTATTCAAAATCAAGATCCACCAGATTTATCTTTCCGTTTCTCATAACACTGGCATTAGAAGTTATACACATGGAATGTAATCAAAAAAGAAAACTTTTCAAAGCATTTGCAACGCAGAATTACCTTCTTGATCACCTTTATTTAAACATCCTTCTCTTTTAATCGTTTTATCCGAAAAACAATTGAAAATGACAGACGCCAAATATATATCAGAACAATTCGAAAATCTTCAACAACATATTTGCCAGGTTCTAAACGTAGCAGATGGTAAAGCATTATTTGAAATGAACTCCTGGCAAAAAGATATTGGTCATGGTATTTCAGGTGTGATGCAGGATGGCAAATACATTGAAAAAGCTGCTGTTAATTTTTCTAAAGTTAGTGGCAAATACACGAAACAAATGGCCGGGCTATTAGGTGAAGATGCAAACCATTACACTGCAACAGGAGTTTCTTCCATTCTGCACCCTGTTAATGTTCATGTGCCCATTATACATATGAATGTTCGCTATTTTGAACTCGACAATGGCATTAGTTGGTTTGGTGGAGGTATTGACCTGACACCACACTATATTATAAAAGAAGATGCGAAATGGTTTCATAAAGAATTAAAACAGGTTTGCGATAACGCTCATCCTGATTTCTACAGCAAATTTAAACCATGGGCTGATGACTATTTCTTCTTAAGTCATAGAAATGAAACACGTGGTGTTGGCGGAATATTTTTCGACAGGATTAAACCAGGAGAATACCTCAATATAAATGATTTGCTCACTTTTTGTCTGAATCTGGGCAAATTATATCCTGAGGTCTATTCTGAGTTAATTAAACTACATGGTGATAAATCAGTTACAGAACAAGAACGAAAATGGCAATTATTACGCAGAGGAAGATATGTAGAATTTAACCTTGTTCATGACCGTGGAACCAAATTCGGTTTGGTTTCCGGAGGAAATACAGAAGCCATTCTTTTGAGTATGCCACCCGATGCTTCATGGGAATATATGCACATGCCCGAAGAAGGCTCAAAAGAGGCAGAAACACAGGCTTTACTAAAAAAAGATATTGACTGGATAAATCAATAAGACAACTGAAATAATTCAATTTATAATTTAATCTTCTAAATAAAAACCCACTTCACCTCTCATTTTTTCCCATTGGCAATTCAAAGCGACACACCATTCTTATTTTATAAGTAAAATCGTGATGAATTACAATAGGAGGAAAATATGAAAAAATTTTTATTTTATATCTTAATACTGCTGGCATTTGGAGCTGTTCAATATAGCTGCGATCGATCTTCAGATATCGAATCCATTGAGGATGATGATGACACAGCAAGCGGTGATAGTCATGATGAAGAAATTGACTATAATTGGGATGAATCTGACGGTACCCTAATTGCCCTTGAAGGAACATCTATTCATGTGGAAGGCACAGGCGTTACTGTTTCCGGAACCGTTGCAACCATTGATAGCAGTGGCTATTACACAGTAACAGGCACACTAAATGATGGTCAGTTGAGAGTAAATTCTTCCGATAGCGAGAGCGTTCATATTCAACTGAATGGAGCGAACATCAATTGCTCAAACAATGCAGCTATCTACATCGAAGATTCAGAAAAAACAGTAATAATGCTGGCTGATGACACCTCCAACAGTTTAACCGATGGTTCATCTTATGGAAGTGAAGCAGAAGCCAATGCTGCCTTGTATAGCAAATCAGACCTGACATTATATGGTAACGGTACATTAATCATAAATGCAAAGTACAACGACGGTATAGCCAGTAAAGATGGATTAATCATCTCAAGTGGCAATTATAATATAACTTCTGTAGACGACGCCATCAGAGGTAAGGATTACCTGATTATTAAGGATGGTGTTTTCGATCTTGATGCCGGAGGAGACGGATTTAAATCAGATAATGAAGATTCAGGTACAGGCTATATCGAAATTGATTATTGCGATTGTAATATTGTTGCCGATGGCGATGGTATTCAGGCCTACAGTGATCTTACCATTTCAGAAGGATACTTTACCATTACCTGTGCAGGTGGTTCATCTGGTTATTTGAGTTCTGGTGCATCAGCCAAAGCTTTAAAAGCTGGTTCTACCTTACAAATTAATGCAGGTACATTCAACATTAACACCCCAGATGACGCAATTCATTCCGATGATGCATTAACAATCATTGGGGGTACAGCAACCATATCAGCAGGAGATGATGGGTTACATGCTGATAATTCAATAGAAATAGAGGATGGTTATATAGAAATTACCAAGTGCTATGAAGGTGTTGAGAGTAATAGTATAACCATGAATGGTGGTACTGTAATTCTTCATTCAAGCGATGATGGATTCAATGCTTCTAACGGATCAGGAAGTATGTCTGCAACAAACTCTCTACTGGCAATCAATGGTGGATTTATAGCTGTATATGCATCAGGCGACGGGCTTGACTCTAACGGATCTGTTACAATGACAAATGGAACAGTTCTTGTTCATGGTCCAATCAGCAGCGGCAATGGTGCTCTCGACTATGACGGTACCTTCAAAATAACAGGAGGTATTCTGGTAGCGGCAGGAAGTTCAGGCATGGCTGAGGCTCCTAGCTCATCCTCATCACAACCATCAGTACTTATTAAATTCACTTCAAGTTATTCGGCTGGCACGCTATTTAATCTGCAAACCAGTTCAGGTGAAGAGATTGTAACCTTTAAACCAGGTAAGACTTTTCAGTCAATTGTAGTTTCTTCTCCAAATCTTTCAGTTGGATCAACATATCAGGCCTATATAAATGGTTCTCATAGCGGAACCGAAAACGAAGGCTTATATACAAATGGTACATACACATCAGGAAGTCAATATACAAGTTTTACAGCCTCCAGCATAACAACCACAATAGGTAGTTCAAGTGGAGGGGGTGGTCCAGGACGTTAACTGTTTTTCTTTCATACTGAACATAGTCTCTTGCATAAGTGCAAGGGGCTATGTTATTTCTTACTAACCTAAGCAAAAGGATAGTTAAAAATCATATATTTACTATTCTAATAATTAATACCAAGTGACAGATTCACCTTTTAAACTCAATACTAAATCAATAAATTGGCTGGCAGCTGTAATTATTGGCCTGTTCATCATTTTTCCTGATGTAGTAAGAAACCTTGAAAATGATGATATCATACCTGAACGCATGGAACAATTCAGAATTCCGCCTCCCGGTCAGAATCCTGATCATATCTCGCCCAATGATCATTCATTTGAGATGCCTCCCCGAGACATGGATTTCAGTCTTCAGATGCCGGGCTCTAAACATTCATTAGCAAAAATTTTAATAGAATTCATCTATTTTTTCTTTCTCGCGTTAATACTACTCTATGTTAACAATGGTGGAGCATTGTATCTAAATTATTTTCCTTTTTTTACACGCCACCGATTAACAATTTTTATAGTATTAACGCTGATTATATGCATATTGGCTCAGTTTCTGTATGCCGGATTAAAAGGGTTTAACAGCATGCCCGGAGGGGGACCTGATTTGGGAATATTCAATGGCATGGTGATGTTTAAATGCTTTTTCGTAGGTATCATCACAGTTATTTTCAGTCAATTAATACAGGTATTATTCAAACAACAGGAAATAAGACTTGAAATGGAACGATTACGTTCTGAAAATCTGCGTAACCGTTTTGATGCATTAACCTCACAAATTAATCCGCATTTCTTTTTTAATTCTCTTAATGCTTTATCTGGCCTTGTAAGGATTAAAGACAATACTAATGCACTTAAATACATCAACGAATTATCACTCATCTTTAGATATGTATTAAAGGGTAACTGGAAAGAATTGGTTCCTCTTCAGGATGAGATGAACTTTTTATGTGCATACCGCTACCTACTTCAAATCAGGTATGGCGATCGACTTGATTTTGACATTGATGTTAATAGTGACGATTATAGCAAATACCGTCTGCCCTATCTTTCTCTTCAACCCTTAATTGAAAATGTTATTAAACATAACACTATTAGCAGTACTCATCCGATGACAATCAAAATAAATATAAAAAACGAAGATACACTGGTGGTTTCCAATCCCATTCAAAGTAAAATTGAAACCGAACCCGGCACCGGCATTGGCTTAAGCAACCTTAGCAATCGATATAAATTACTCTCTTCAAAGGATATAAGTACAAATATTTCAAATGAAATATTTGTTGTAGAATTACCTTTAACACACGTGAATCAAGAACATCATGAAGGCACTGATAATTGAGGATGAACACACGGCTGCAGAAAACCTGAAAGCCATCGTGCATGAAGTTGAACCCGACATTGAACTTATAGGCGTTCTGGATAGCATTCAGGCTTCCGTTGAATACATCAATAATAATGATATGCCGGATATCGTATTTATGGATATCCACCTTGCTGACGGACAATCTTTTTTAATTTTTGAACAAGTCGAATTAACCTGTCCGGTAATTTTCACCACAGCTTATGATGAGTATGCTCTGGAGGCATTTAAAGTAAATAGCATTGATTATCTTTTAAAACCGATCGAACCTGAAGATGTCAGTCGGGCCATCAAGAAGTTAAAACAGCTGACCAATGCCGATAAAGATGAGTATGCCAATCGGCTGGAAACTTTCATCTCTAATCGCACCAACTATACCAAAACTTTTCTTATTCCACATAAAGACAAATTAATTCCGGTTCCAACCTCACAGATAGCCTATTTTTATACTACTAACGAAGCTGTTTCAGTCACAACCCTTGACGGCAGAACCTTCCCAATGGATAAATCATTAGACACGTTAATGAGTAAACTTGATCCGGAAAACTTCTTTAGAGCCAACCGGCAATTTATCATTGCTCACCAGGCTATAAAAGAAGTTGCAGTATGGTTTGGCAATCGTCTTTCTGCCATACTTACAGTTGCTACTCAAGAACGAATTATAATTAGTAAAGCAAGGGTATCCTCATTTAAAAAATGGTTGATGCAAAATTAACTCCATTTTTAAGCTCCTGAAAATTCCTAGTTCACCTGCCAAATTGGTTGCTTAATAGTCAAAGGCTTATACTTTTTCCTTCATTTAGGGTAAAATCGCAATGGAAAGAGATTAAAGAAATGAGTATTTCGCTCATTCCACACACAGGTAAATAAGTATAAATCTGTTCGGTTAAAACTGAATATAAAATTAAGCAGGAGCAATGAAAATATTGGACACTTCATGTTTCCGTCCCATATCTCTCGAACAAATGGATGGAGTAAAGTTAATGAGTCGCACCGATACAAAATTCTGTGCCACCATGGACCAGCTTAACGAGTTGTTTCAAAAAATCCAGCCACATTATTATGCCCTGACGATGGATGGTGAAAATCAACTTCCATACGAAACAACCTATTTTGATACTCCTTCTGCAAACATGTATTCCAATCATGTTAGAGGTAAGAAGAATCGATATAAAATACGACGCAGAACCTACTTGTCAACAGGGATTCATTTCCTGGAAATCAAATTTAAAAACAACAAGGGTAGAACAATCAAGGAAAGAATTTCTACACCCGTTGCATTTGATAAATTAAGTGGTAATGAACAAAACTTTTTATCTCAGAACACACCTTTTGATCCAACTTATCTAAAACCAGGATTACAGAACAGTTTTCTTAGAATCACATTGGTAAATAAGAACTTTAAAGAAAGGTGTACCATTGATTTTAATCTTCAATTTACAGGAAAAGACGAAACTGTTTTATTGAAGGATCTGGCCATTATTGAATTGAAGACTGGTGACAGAAATAATCAATCTGAATTGGGCCTGGCTTTGCGTGAACTTCGTATAAGACCTTCTGGTTTCAGCAAATACGCAATGGGCAGATCTCTCGTTGATGAACAAATTAAGTCGAATGCCATCAGACCTCAATTACGTAATCTTTACAAACTTTCAAGAATATCATTTTTAACTCATCAATTAACATCGAATTAATGAATACATATTTTGCAATCATCACATCCATGTTTTCTCAATTATTAAAAACATTTTCATGGGAGGAGGATATCCGTTTTTTAGATATTAAACTGATAAACATTGGTGACTTCACCGAATTGGTAGTTCGCTTTGCACTTAACTTACTGCTCATTTTTATCATTGTACATTTCATGTACGCCCGAAACAGCAAACGCAAAGATTTTTATTTCAGCTATTTATCAATAGGTGTAATTGTATTCTTAATGTGTTTTCTACTAAGTAGTGTAAAACTCGAATTAGGATTTGCGATGGGGCTCTTCGCCATTTTTGGTATTATACGCTATCGAACAGACGCTATTCCAATTAAGGAAATGACTTACTTGTTCATCGTTATCGGAATCTCCGTTATCAACGCTTTGGCCAATAAAAAAGTAAGTTATACTGAATTGATGTTCACAAACGGCATCATCTTACTAGGGTTATGGTTTCTCGAAAAACGCTTAAGCCTGAAACAGGAAAATAGCATCACTTTAATTTATGAGAAGATTGAGAATATTAATACCATGAGAAAAAGTGAATTGTTAGCAGACTTACAAGAAAGAACAGGAATTGCAATCAAACGCTACGAGATTCAGAAGATAGACTTCCTGAGAGACATTGCTGAAATCACACTGTTTTATAACGTAAATGGTAACGATTAATCATTATAACAGGAAATTAATGAAGTTTAAATTATTTATATTCAGATACTTTTCGGTCATTCTTCTATTGTTGATGGTACTACCATTATCTGCGCAGAATGCTGAAAACGAATGGCAAACCCGCACTGCCTTTACTGCTCAATTTAAACTGGCTAAGAAATTAAAGCTGGAGCTTTCTCCTGAATTTCGCTTTGAAGACCAGTTTAAACTCGATCGTACTCAACTGGAAGCCGAATTAGAATACAAGGCCTTTAAAAATATCTCATTTGCTGCACGATACCAGTACATTATCAATTACAGAGATAATAAAGATACGGAGTATTTACCACGGTACATGTTGAGTGCCTCATACAAGAAGAGCTTTGATCGCTGGACACCTGGTTTTCGATTAAGTTATACTGATTATAATGACGACAACGATGGATCGGCTTTTTTCAGGTATAAAGGTTCGTTAGAATATAATATAAAGAACAGTAAACTTACACCCGAGGCAAGCATTCAGGCCTATCACGACCTAACCAACTCTGATTGGTACAAAATAAGATACGGATTAGGATTTAGTTATAAGCTATTTAAAAAGAACAGCATAAGCTTATCCTATAATTTGGATTACTATTTAAACGAAGCCAGAAACCGACATATCATAGATATAGGTTACAAAATCAAGTTTTAGCAACAAACCGGAAGAGTTACTAAATTCCCAATTGTAAAAAGACTCTTCCGGTTTTATTTCATTAAAAAAGCGCAACTTTTATGTAGTCGCGCTTTTTTTAATGCTGTCGATCCATTGCCAGCTATGACTATTGGATTTATATGCTTATCTCTTTGATTAAACCACCAATGAAACGTCTTTTATAATCTGAGTTCCACGCTCAATAGCTTTCTCATTCATTGGAATAAGATGATGGTGACGCTCAGGTAATGATTTTTTTAAACCCTCGATAACATTATTCATATCAACAACCGGCTTAACCTTCAAAAAACCACCCAGTACAATCATGTTAAATGTTTTAACCGAATGCATGCGGGCAGCCTCTTCTGTGGCGTCAACTCTGTAAACATTTATATCAGTGCGCTCTGGATGACGGGTAATACCATTACCATCATATATTAATGTTCCACCTGGTTTTACATCCTTTTCGAATTTATCCATCGACTGCTGATTCAGAATGATAGCTGTATCAAATTCATGAAGAATAGGTGAACTAATTCTTTCATCGCTGAGAATAACAGTTACATTCGCTGTTCCTCCGCGCATTTCAGGACCGTATGATGGCATCCAGCTTACTTCCTGACCTTGCATTACGCCTGAGTAAGCTAAAATCTTACCCATTGAAAGTACACCCTGACCACCGAAACCGGCTATGATTATTTCTTCTTTCATTTTATTAATTTTTAATCAAGGTTACTATTCGTCTTTTAAATCTCCCAACGGATACATTGGAAACATATTCTCTTCCATCCACTGATTGGACTGTACAGGACTCATTTTCCAGCCCGAGTTACAGGTTGCAACAACCTCAATCAACGAGGTTCCTTTATTCGCCATTTGATTTTCAAACGCCTTACGCAAAGCTTTCTTCGTTTTACGCACGTTGGCAGGTGTATGAACTGCCTGACGGGTTACATAACAAGTACCTGGTAATTGAGCCAATAAATCAGAAATTTTTATTGGCATACCATCATGACTTACATCACGCCCTTGCGGACAGGTTGCTGCTTTCATTCCAGGCAAAGTTGTCGGAGCCATCTGCCCACCTGTCATTCCATAGATACCGTTGTTAATGAAAATAATTACAATATTTTCACCACGGTTGCAGGCATGTATGGTTTCTGCAGTACCAATAGCCGCCAAATCACCATCACCCTGATATGAAAACACTACTTTATCGGGCAAAAGACGCTTAATTCCTGTAGCCACAGCAGGTGCTCTTCCGTGAGCTGCTTCCTGCCAGTCAATATCAATATAGTTATAGAGCAATACTGAACACCCAACCGGAGCTACTCCAATTGCTGTTTCCTGAAGACCTAAATCCTCCAAAACCTCAGCCAGTAACTTATGAACTGTTCCATGGCTACAACCAGGACAATAGTGCATGGTTGCATCCGTTAAAAGAGGTGTTTTTTGATAAACAATGTTTTCAGGAGATATAATAGAATTTATTTCTGACATGTCTTACACTTTTAAGAGTTTATTTTCCAATGCCTCTACTACCTCACCTGGTGAGTGAATAGCACCTCCGAAACGTCCATAATGCTCAACCGGCACTTTACCGCAAACCGATAGGCGAACATCCTCCACCATTTGACCGGCACTCATTTCAACCGATAACATACCTTTCACTTTATCAGCATAATGTGCAATTTGCTTGGTTGGGAACGGCCATAAGGTAATCGGACGAAGTAATCCTACTTTAATTCCTTTAGATCGTGCTATCTCCACAGATTTTTGACAGATACGGGCACTGGAGCCATAGGCAACAAACAAATATTCTGCATCCTCGCACATATATTCTTCATAGCGAACCTCATTCTCTTCACACTCTCTGTATTTTTTCTGAAGCTTGTGATTGAATGCCTCCTGAACACTTGGTTCCAACTGCACAGAAGTAATAATATTACGTTCGCGATTCTTTTTACCCATGGTAGCCCACGGATAATTCTCCTCAATATACTCATTGGTCCATCGAGGCTTGTACTCTCCCAGCTCAACTTTTTCCATCATCTGGCCAATTACACCATCTGACAGAATCAATGCCGGATTTCGATATTTAAAAGCTAAGTCAAATGCTAACTCAACAAAATCAGCCATTTCCTGTACTGAAGCTGGCGCTAATGTGATTAATTTATAATCGCCATGACCACCACCCTTAACAGATTGAAAATAATCGGATTGAGCAGGTTGAATTGTACCCAATCCAGGTCCTCCTCTAACAACATTAACAACGACACAAGGCAACTCTGACCCGGCCAGATAAGTTATTCCTTCCTGCATCAAACTGATACCCGGACTGGATGAAGAAGTCATTACGCGCTTACCACAACCGGCACCGCCATATACCATATTAATTGAAGCTATTTCACTTTCGGCCTGCAACACAACCATTCCGGTTGTTTTCCAAGGCGCCTGGTCCATGAGGGTTTCCATTACTTCCGACTGAGGTGTAATAGGATATCCGAAATATCCATCTACTCCACAGCGGATAGCAGCTTCGGCTATTGCCTCATTACCTTTCATTAATTTTAGTTCTCTCATGTGTGACTAAATTTCCATTCAATTTTAATTTTTAAGCAGTAGCATCTGCTTTAGCTCGATAAACAGTAATACATGTGTCGGGACAAACAATCCCACAATTGGCACAACCGATACACGAATCGGGGTTGGCCATGTAGGCGTAATGATACCCCTTACCGTTTACTTCGGCAGCCAATTCAATTACTTTTGTAGGGCAAGCAGTTACACACACTCCGCAACCCTTACAGGCCTTTGTGTCAACAACTATTGCACCTTTCGCTTTTGCCATAATTTTTGAGTCTTTTAGTTTAATTTCAAATTTACACATCACTCACTAAAAACAACATGATTAGTATCACTATCCACTTGTTTTTAAACACATAAAGACAACTTACAAATCGTCACACACTTTGCCTTTTATGTATGATTATTTCTGAACAACTCTAATCTCTCTTTTAACTCAACAAAGCGTTCTTTGCCGGTTTGTGATACACAAGCTCTTAACCCTTCTTGTTTACTACCTGTTTTACCAAGTGTTATGGCACTTACACCATAATACAACAGCTCTTTCAATAATTCACCACCACTCATTTGGCCATATCGGATAGTAAAATAAAACCCATCAGCCAAGGGCTCATCCATATCCTTATCGTATATCAACTCAAATCCATTATTTAAAAACAACTCTTTCATCCAATGTCCTCTTCTTCCATACTCTTTTACTTCATCCAGAAACTTAAATTCTCCATCAGAAGCAGCTTTTAACATGGCAGCTAAAGCATATTGAGCAGAGTGACTGGCGCCGGATGACAAGCTGTATAATACCCGGGACACCAAAACCTGTCCGTATTTAGGTAATCCAAATCGTTTCTGCAAATGATCATATTTACGATGAAACAATTTATCCGAAACACACATTAAACCAGTCCGTTGACCAGCATAACTAAAGGCTTTTGAGCTCGAGATCAATAAAACGTAATTATCGGTAAAACGCCCGACACTCGATTGAAACGGAGCCTCAAAAGGTTTAGATAAATCCTCTCGGAAATCCATTGCAAAGTAAGCGAGATCTTCGATAACTACCACATCATATTTTGTTGCCAACTCTCCAATTATCTGTAACTCCTTATCTGTAAAACAAATCCACGTTGGATTATTAGGATTTGAATAGATAACAGATGCAATCTTTCCTGTAACAAAATACGACTCCAGTTTTTCGCGCAAAGCCTCACCTCTGTAATCATATACATCAAACGACTCATATTTGTATCCTAGTACATCCAGCTGCTGTTTTTGCACCGGAAATCCCGGATCAATAAACAGAATCGTATCTTTTTCTGCAAATAACTGTCCGGTAACCAGAAAATTGGCATACGAACCTTGCATCGAACCAACGGTAGGCACGCAACACTCTGCAGAAACATCTAAATCAACAAACGCTTTCACAAAGCGACTGGCTTCCATCTTCAAAGGTTTTATCCCCTCAAGCATTGGATATTTTGATGCCACACCTCTTTTAAGTGCTTCAATTTCAGCTCGTGTTCCTATTTCAGACGGAAGTAATCCGGGAACCCCCATCTCCATCCGAATGTATTTCTGACCCGATTCTTCTTCAATATCGTTTACAACAGAAACAATTTCACGAATAGTGGCTCTATTAAGGTCCTCTATTTGATATTTTTCCAACACCCTGTCAACTATTGACCTGGCTATTGGTGTGTTACTATTTTGTTGCATTGCTTTACGATTAATTCATCAGACCCAATTACTAAATCAGGAATAATGACACAAAAAAGGTGGCATACAGTACACCACCCAATTTTATATTTTAGAAACCAAACTCATTAATGAGTCGTTTCACCCAATTTTTCACTCTGAGATCAGTCATTTCTGGTTCAGTATCTTCATCTACAGGAAGCCCCATAAACTGACCATTGCGAACACCTTCTGATTCAATAAAATCATAATCTTCAGCAGGACAAAAACCAACCACCTCAACATTCAGCTTTTCCAATCTTTCATAGATCCAGCCAATGGCATCAACAAAGTGTTCTGCGTATTGTATATGGTCACCCAGACTATAAATTGCAACTTTCTTTCCTTGCCAATTGGCGTTTTCAAGTTTGGTTGCAAAAACATCCCAATCCGTATCTTTATATTCTGAATCCCAATTAGTTTTTCCAATCGTAGAGGCACCAAAAATAATATTGTCGAATTTATTAATGACTTCGGCCTCACAATTCTTTACAGGAATAAGTTCAACCCGATCTTTTCCAAGACGTTCCGCAATTAAATTGGCAACTTTTTCAACACTTCCAAGTTGCGGACCATAAAAGATTCCAATCTGAGACATAGTTTGCGTTTTTACTAATTCTGTTAATTCAAATATGCTTTTTTTATGTGAGATATGCAACTTACACCTAAGTCTGCAATATTCATTAAGCATACAACAACCAATAACTCACTTAATAGAGTTCAATCAAGAACTTTTAAAGAATTGGGTCTTCTCCAGGTTAACTGAATTATTTTCCAGAGAATTCCTTTTCAAATGTTGGGTATTCCCAATTTTCGATTTGTAAGTACAAACAAATTTAAGAGGATTTTAAAACTTAACAGCATTATACCGGATGATATAAATCAAGTTTTCAATCTTTTCTGAATTAATTTTCGTTTATCCACCAAACATAGCCCAACTAAAGTCAGTCCATAAAAGCCATCAAATCATCTTTCTATCCTGATCCGTGCATCAACCGCAACAATCCGTTCATCTTCTCCTAGTAAAGGATTTATATCCATCTCTTTTATTTCAGGTGCACACTCTAACATTTGAGATATTCGAACGATGATATCAGCAAAAACCTCTTCATCAACTCCTATATTACCCCTTACTCCTTGTATTATCTTATAACCTCTTAGTTTTTGAATCATTGCAAGAGCCTCTGTGTGCGAAACAGGGCACAAACCAGAGCTAACATCTTTTAAAACCTCAACAAAAATACCACCCAAACCACATAAAACAATGTGTCCAAACCCGGGCTCATAACTTGCCCCTACAAATAATTCAGTACCCTTTAACATTGGCTGAATCATTACGCCTACGGCCTCATTTATTTGCATCATGCGTCTAAACTCAGCTATTAATTGCGCTTCGTTTTCAACATTTAATACAACACCACCCACATCTGATTTATGAACTGGCCCCACAACTTTCATCACAATCGGAAAGCCAATTTCACTGACAGCACTCAAAAGTTGATCAACATCATCACTTACTATTTCCTGAACCCTTGAAACACCTGCTGCATCTAATAATGCCTGAACAACTTCAGGAGCTGCATATCCTGAAACCTGATTTTCAATTATCTGACGAACATCATAGCAATTTACATATTGCTGATGATCAATTATTTCTTGAGAAAAAGTGGTATTATAAACTTTCACCAAAGCCTGCCCAAGATTCACCTCATCTGAAAAGCCAAAATTTCCTTTGGATAAAAACTCATCAATAGCATCTTTTGCATTAACAACAGATGGCAAAACCGGATAAATAGGCTTTTTACATGTGCTCATTTTCTGATGAAGCACATCATACACTTCATTTATTGGAAACAAACCCGGACTTCCAAATACAACTACCATTGCATCAATATGATCAAAATCCAGCTCACATGCATCGATGATATACCCCAGTTGCTCAGCTGTTCCGGTAGCTAAAAAATCAA
This sequence comes from Carboxylicivirga caseinilyticus, assembly GCF_050589785.1. Classification (NCBI taxonomy): domain Bacteria; kingdom Pseudomonadati; phylum Bacteroidota; class Bacteroidia; order Marinilabiliales; family Marinilabiliaceae; genus Carboxylicivirga; species Carboxylicivirga caseinilyticus. The sequence goes on from NZ_JBNGOX010000023.1 coordinate 52,338, forward strand.
TGGGATTTGAAATACTGGAACCCGGAAACAGCTTTGTTAATAACACATCTGCTCTATCTCCTTCGATTGTTGGAACCATCAACCCTCCGTTTGAAAGAGTATCCGTTAACATAACCGCAGGTCCACCAGCATGTGTAATTACTGCAATATTTTTGCCCACCAATGGCTTCCCCATAAAAACAGCAGCTACATTGGCCAGTTCTTCACGTCCATAGCATCGAACAATACCTGCTTTTCGAAACAAGGTATCTACTGCCAGGTCACTATTTGCCATGGCTCCCGTATGACTGGAAGCTGCCCGACTACCCGCTTCTGATGCACCTGCTTTGATTGCAGCTATCTTACAGCCTTTTCTGATTAAAGATGAAGCATGCTTCAATAGCTTCTTTGGATTACTTATACTTTCGAGATAAAGTAATTTTATTTTGGAACTTTTCTCCTGATCAAAAGTTATATCCAAATATTCCAATACCTCTTCAACACCTATCTGAGCACTGTTTCCTACCGAAAAAACACTGTTAAACTTCAGGCCTTTTGAAACACCAGCCTCCATAATAAATACTGCGGTTGCTCCTGAACCTGAGATAAAGTCAGCCCCTTCTTTCTCTAATGGCGGAATAGGCGTAGTGAAAACACTATTATGGTGCGTGGTTAGAACACCAATACAATTAGGCCCTATCAAGCATCCACCAACCTCATTAACCACTTTTACAATCTGCTTTTCCAATGCGGCACCTACCTCGTTCTCTTCTCCAAACCCTGCAGATATAATAATAAAAGCTTTTACCCTTTTCTGATAAGCCAAAACCTCAACCGTATGAAGACAATATTTGGCTGCCACAGCAATAACGGCCAAATCTATTTTTTCAGGAAGATCAGTAACATCACCAAAAGCACTAACCCCCTGAACTGAAGCACTATTCAAATTGGTAACATACAATTTACCCCCAAATCCTCCATCAATAATATTTTTAAGAATCTTACCTCCCGGTTTCTGAATATTATCAGATCCTCCGACCACAACTATACTTTTCGGGTTAATCAGCTGTTCGTTTATCATACCAGTTTATTATAGATTCATTTCTTCTTTCAATTTATAACAAATACCATTAATTTAATATTCTGTTATTTACAACCCAATAATAACAAATTAAAATACATTTTAATAACAAATTGTAACGACATAAAAATAAACGAATGATTGTACTTTCAAACTGACAAATATTCTTTTTTTCTTATTTTTACCCTTTCTAAAAAAGCCATTCAAAGTGTTTGAAAAAACATACAAAATAGTTCATCAATCAACATTTTCGAAAGAAGATCTTGTTCATCTCATTTCACTTGAAGGAGAAGAAAGAGATTTCTTTTTGAAAGAAACCAGTAATAAATATATTCAGAACCTTGGGAACAAAGTCTATTTCAGAGGATTGGTTGAGTTCTCGAATTACTGCACCAAAGATTGTCTCTATTGTGGAATCCGAAAAAGTAACACCTCATCTGAACGATACGACATTGATGATGCTGAGATTTTAAAAGCGGCCAAATTTGCTTACGACAATCATTACGGTTCAATAGTGCTGCAATCCGGCGAGCGTGACGACAAAAGATTCATTGACCGGATAACCGAGTTATTAAAGAAAATCAAAGAGGTAACTGACGGAAAACTGGGCATTACAATTTCTCTTGGAGAGCAAACTGAAGATACTTATCAGAAGTGGTTTGATGCAGGTGCTCACAGGTATCTGTTAAGAATAGAGAGTTCAAATAAATCATTGTATCAGAAGATACATCCCAATGACTCACATCATGACTTTGAAACCCGAATCAATTGTTTGAATTTACTACAAAAGACAGGATACCAAACAGGTACCGGCGTAATGATTGGACTTCCATTTCAAACCTACGAAGATCTGGCCGATGATCTGTTGTTTTTTAAAGACATGAACATTGACATGGTTGGTATGGGACCATTTATTGAACACACAGAAACACCTTTATATCAATACAAGGATCAGTTATGGTCACTTCAACGAAGATTTGAAGTGGCTATTAATATGATTGCTGCGTTGCGTCTCTTGCTTCCAAATATTAACATAGCTGCAGCAACCGCACTACAGGCTATCGATCCAATGGGACGAGAAAAAGCCCTTAAATTCGGAGCTAATGTGATAATGCCAAACATAACGCCAACCATCCATCGAAAAGACTATACACTATATCAGAATAAGCCCTGCACTGACGAAGGTGCTGATGATTGCTCAAATTGTTTAAGCATCAGAGTAGAGATGGCCGATCGAAAAATTGGCTATGATGAGTGGGGTGATTCAAAACATTTCTTTAAACGAACTGCTATAGAACAATAAAGCATTTCAGGAGTTTATTATTGAAACATATTTGCCGTGAAAAAACCTAAAAACCATATCTTAGTTATATTCGGAGCTTCAGGCGATTTGACTTATCGCAAGTTGATTCCAGCCGTATTTGATTTATTTAATCAAGATCTGTTACCTCAAAAATTTGCAGTCTTAGGTATAGGTCGAACAGAAATGGAAAACGAAGACTTCCGAAATAAAATGATGGAAGGAATAGAACAATTTTCTGTGACTAAGCCTGCCGGTAAAGATGCCATTGAAACATTTGTAGAGAAACTTTATTATTTTTCTTTTGACACTCAATCACCCGATGAATATGCCTTGCTAAAATGGCAATTGCGCGAATTGGATGAAAAATGTGGTACTGATGGCAACCTGATTTACTACATGGCGACTCCACCAAGCATGTATAACGTTATTCCAGCTCAACTGGCCAAACAAGGATTAAGTTCCGAAACCGATGGTTTTAAAAGACTTATTGTTGAAAAACCATTTGGTTATGATCTGGAAACAGCTCAAAAGCTCAACAAAGAATTATTGCAACACTTTGCTGAAGAACAGATATATAGGATTGATCATTACCTTGGAAAAGAGACTGTTCAAAATCTATTGGTGACTCGTTTCTCCAATGGTATTTTCGAACCACTATGGAATAGAAATTACATTCACCATGTTGAAATTACTTCTGCTGAGAACATTGGCGTAGGTAACCGGGGAGGCTATTATGAGGGATCTGGTGCCATGCGGGATATGATTCAGAATCATTTATTATTGCTGGTTGGGCTTGTTGCCATGGAACCTCCAACAATTATTGATTCAACCAATATAAGAAACGAAATTGCAAAAGTCTTCCATTCACTTCGTCCTATTAAAGAAGAAGAAGTTTCGAAATATGTAATAAGAGGTCAATATATTGCATCGAATATTAAAGGTGAGAAAGTTAAAGGCTATCGTGATGAAAAAGGAGTTGATCCTAATTCAAGGACTGAGACCTTTGTGGCAATGAAATGTTACATCGATAACTGGCGCTGGGCTGATGTGCCTTTCTACATTAGAAGTGGTAAAATGCTGCCAACAAGAGTAACCGAAATTGTAATACATTTTAAATCAACGCCTCATCACCTTTTTCTCAATAACGAAAGCATTGTCAATAACCATAATCAATTGGTAATTCGCATACAGCCTGATGAAGGTCTGCTGTTTAAATTTGGAATGAAAGTACCCGGAGCCGGATTTAAAGTACAGAATGTAAATATGGATTTTCATTACAGTGATCTGGACAGTGTTCATTTACCAAGTGCATACGAAAGATTATTGCTGGATTGTATGTTAGGTGACAGCACCCTGTACCACAGGGGTGATGCCGTTGAAGCAGCCTGGAGGTTTGTTGATCCGATTCTGAAAGCCTGGAAAAACAATAACGATATAAAAGTACATGGTTATCCGGCTGGAACATGGGGACCAGATATATCAGATGATTTGATAGATGGTGATAACATTACCTGGCGATACCCATGTAAGAATCTTGCCAATGATGGAAATTACTGTGAATTATAGCGATTCTTTTTAGTATTTACCCCGTTTAATTGTAATGGGTAATTAATTAAACACTTTGTTTTTATGCCATGAAAGCAAACATTGAAATTTTTGATAGCAAAGATGCCATTGCTCACTATCTTGCCGATTATATAAAAAAACAACAGCAACAAAAGAGTGAACTTTACATTGCTCTCTCAGGTGGAAGCACACCCAAAACCATCTTTAAAATTTGGGCACAAGAATATGCCAAAAGCATAGATTGGGCTTCCATTAAGTTTTTTTGGGGCGATGAACGTTGCGTGCCCCCAGATGATATTGAAAGCAACTTTGGCATGACCAAAGAATACCTTTTTGATCATGTAGGCACCAAGGGTATTAATATCTTCAGGGTTAAAGGAGAATTAACTAATCAGCAGGCTTTAGAAGATTATATCTCATGTATTGAAGAAAATGTTCCTTACTCAAATCACCTGCCGCAATTTGACATTATGTTACTGGGAATGGGAGACGACGGGCATACAGCTTCTATTTTTCCACATCAAATCGAACTATGGAAATCAGATGAGATCTGCACTTTGGCTCAGCATCCGTTAAGTGGTCAGGTAAGAGTTAGTCTTACAGGCAAAACCATCAATAATTCGGAAAAGATTTTCTTTTTAGTTACAGGGGCTAACAAGGCTGAAAAAGCTGAAGAAATAATAAATCAATCAGGCAATTATAAAAACTATCCTGCCTCGCTCGTCAGTAATAAACAAACAACCTGGTTGCTTGATTCAGAAGCTGCGTCAAAACTCAAATAAAATAAATTTTAACATTTTATCATAACATCAAACTTTTCCCTAACATTTTCCGTAACTTGTATATATCCATTATACATCTATGATAAATACAAAACCAACAATATTACTTGTTGACGACTCTCAGGTTAATCTTGAGATATTAAAAGATGCGTTATCAAAGTATGTCACTTATTCGGCAATGGATGGTGACTCGGCTTTGGAGTTGGCTTTATCAAGAGAAAAACCGGACCTGATATTATTGGATATTATCATGCCTGGGATTGATGGATTTGAAGTCTGCAAAATTCTGAAGAGTAACGAAGCAACCAGAGAAATTCCTGTCATCTTTATAACCGGCCAGAACGATATGGACAGTATCATAAAAGGTTTTGAAGCCGGAGCAGTTGATTTTATTTCAAAACCATTTAATATACTGGAGCTCAAAGCTCGTGTTAAAACGCAGGTTGCTATTAAAATGGCACGTGATCAGAACAAGCGGTTGATACAGAAAATTGAGGCGATCAATAAAAAACTGACCGACAGCATCGAATACGCAAAGAAGATTCAGAATGCAAGCCTTCCAAAAAAAGAAGATATGGATCGTTTGCTACCTGAATATTTTGTCATGCTAAAACCACGAGATATTGTAAGTGGTGACTTTTATTGGGTCAGTGAAATTGATAGCAAAGTGATTATTGTTGCAGCAGACTGTACAGGCCATGGAGTTCCGGGGGCCATCATGAGTATGTTTGGCGTTGCTTACCTTCACGAAATAATTAATAACAGAGGAGAAACAGAACCCGCCAAAATTCTCGATCGCCTGAGAGAAATAGTGATAGACTCATTACAGCAGGACGAAAAAAGTGAGATTAAGGATGGAATGGATATTAGCATCGTAACCATAGATAAAACAAAGAAAGAGCTACAATTTGCAGGTGCTTTTAATCCAATTATTCTCATCAGAAATAATTTCCTGAATATTTATCCGGCTGATCATATGCCTGTATCATATGGTGAAGTTGACCGGTCTTTCCGTAATCATACAATCAATTATGAGAATGGTGATTGCCTTTACATGTATTCTGATGGATATGCTTCTCAATTTGGAGGTCCGAACGATAAGAAACTGATGCAAAAAGGCTTTCGTCAGATAATTTCAGAGCTACATCCGCTTCCTATGGAAGAGCAAAAAGACCAACTGGAAAAACATTTTATTGATTGGAAAGGATCCAATGATCAGATAGATGACATATTGGTAATGGGTATCAGACTATAAAACTAAACTATCCCAATTCAATTCTGTAAAAAAAATCAATTCTGAGTAAGGGTATTTTAATTGATTGCTTGTCCTTAATCCGAAAGCACAAGTAAAATCAATTAATGCTATATACCATGAAAGCAAATCCTTTTTTCTCAGCCCAAATTAATCGTGTGTTTACACTATTAATTATTGCTCTTTTTATTTCGGGAAATATACTGGGAAGTACATTTCTGAAAAAACAGGATCAGAATGATACGCTATCTTATAAGCTTGTTAAAGGAACTATAATGGATTCAGACAATGGATCTCCATTAATATTTGCCAACCTAACCGTTGAAGATACCAACATTGCAACCGTATCCAATTCGGAGGGCGATTTCAGTTTGAAGATTCCTAAAGAAATGCTTAACAAAAAACTGACCGTTTCTTACATTGGTTACAAAAGCAAAATGGTCGACATAAAAGATTTAAAGGGTGATAAAAACAAAATTAAACTCGAACTATTAACAGTATCTCTTGATGCTATTAATGTTTTTCCTAAAGACCCATACTTATTAATACAGGCTGTTATTCAGCGCCGTAATGAGAACTACATCCAGGAGGAAAGTCTTATGACAGCCTTCTATAGAGAAACCATCAAAAACAGACGACAATATGCATCCCTTTCAGAAGCAGTAGTTGAAGTTTACAAGCATTCGTATGGTAACGATCGACAAGATGTAATCAGACTGATGAAAGGTCGAAAAAGTGCCGATTATTCGAAACTTGACACTCTTGTTTTTAAGCTTCAGGGAGGCCCATACTCAACCATAATGCTGGATATAATGAAAAATCCGTATATGATTCTGGATTATGATGTACTTGAAGATTATACTTTTAGTATTGCCAATATTACCCGTGAGGATAACCGATTACTTTATGTTCTTGAATTTGCTCAACGCGAATGGGTACAAGAACCATTATTCTATGGTAAATTATATATCGATGCCGAAAGTCTGGCGATTGTAAATGCAACATACAACATTAACACCGAAGATCAGGCTGCTGTTGCGCGCATGTTCATTAAGCGTAAACCTGCCGGAGCACAAGTCTATCCTACCGAAGCCAGCTATATGGTATCCTATCGTGAAAAAGATGGTAAATGGATCTATGGTTATTCAAGAGGCGAATTAACCTTTAAAGTAAAATGGAATAAGCGTTTATTCAACTCTGTATATCACACCGGAATTGAGATGGCAGTAACCGACTGGAAAGCAACAAATGAAAAACCTTTCAAATCATCAGACAGAATGAAAATGAATATTGTTATGACTGATGCTCAACTGGGTTTTGCAGATGATAATTTCTGGGGAAAATACAATGTTATAGAACCTGAGAAATCAATTGAAACAGCCATCAAAAAAATACAAAAGAATCTGGATAAACTGGAACATTAGAAGATTCCTACCACAGTATAATAGTGATAAAAGCAAAGCCGGACATTTTTTTTTAATGTTCGGCTTTTGTATTTAAACATCCAAAACTTATTAATTGTAAACAGCAATTTGTGCATTAAGCTTACGCATCTCTCTAAGTAAAAAGAAGAATGTTACAAAAGCTGAAATGGTATCTGCTATAGGACCTGCAAACCATACACCCTCCAGACCATAATATTTGGGTAAAATAAGCAAAACAGGCAATAAAACAATTACCTGACGAAGTAAGGAAATTAATGCTGCTAAACCGGCTTTTCCTGTCGATTGAAAATAATTACCCGTAATAATCTGAAATCCTACGAGAGGCAAAGCCAGAAGAAATATTCGCAAACCTTTAACACCTATCTCCAACAACTGGCTATCGTCAGTATTAAAGAGCTTAATGATAGCTCGCGGGAATAATTCACCTGCCAGAAATCCGATAACCGATATGATAGTAGCTGCAATTAAACTAATCACCAGTGTTTCTTTCACCCTGATGAAGTTTTTACCTCCAAAATTAAAACTGATTATTGGTTGTGCTGCCATATTAATGGCAATAACAGTCATCACCATCAGCATGGCAATACTTAAAATAATACCCATGGCTCCTACAGCAATATCACCTCCATACTCAACTAATTGCACGTTAAAAGTACAAATACCAGACTGGAAGCCAGCTGCATGGCAAAAGGAGAAAAACCAATGGTAATAATATACCATACAATATCTCTTTTTATCCTGAAATTTCTGGAGTGTAAACGAATCACTGCTCTTTCGCTACGAAAATGAGCCAGTACCCAAAAACACAATACTATTTGTGAAATAACTGTAGCATAAGCTGCTCCCTTCACTCCCATATCAAACCAGAAAATAAAGATAGGGTCCAGAATAATATTTAGCCCGGCCGCAATGAGCATTGAAAACATGGCTATTTTGGCACTTCCTTCTGATCGAATAAGATTATTCAGCGAATAACCAACGATATGAAAAACCGTTCCCGATAATATAATATCAAGGTAATCGTTGGCATAATCATATGTCTCGTCATTTACTCCAAAGAACGTTAATAACGGATGTTTAATAAGGAACCCAATAAGGGTAATAAATAAAGACACAAGCACCATTAACACAAATGCATTTCCCAACACCTTCTCTGCCCTGTCGAAATCCTTTTTCCCTAGATTAAATGACACCCTTACACCTGCACCAACGCCTATTAGCATGCCAAAGGCAACCATAATAACCATAATTGGAAAAATGGCACTTAATCCCGAAAGAGCCAATGAGCCTACTCCCTGACCAATAAATATACGATCGACTATATTATAAAGCGAACTGATAATTACTCCTGCAAAAGCAGGCATAAAGTATTTATAAAGTAGTTTTGATATTTTCTCACTTTCCAGCTCTCTTACATTCCTTTCAGACATTCCTCTCAATTTTGGTGCAAAGCTACTAAAAGCAAAATCAATAAAGGTTAATAAATATTGATTTTACCCAAACAACACAATCATCCTAGTTACCAAACAACTACATCACTTATACCAACACAAAACTATTTCTATCGTTATTTTTTAAGAAAATACTTTTGACAGATTGACTTGAATGATTATCTTTGCATCGCTTTTAGAAAAAGGCATTCAAGGATGGTTCCGTAGCTCAGCTGGATAGAGCAACAGCCTTCTAAGCTGTGGGTCATGGGTTCGAATCCCGTCGGAATCACTGAAAAGAACATCATAAACAACAAAAAGCGCTTAAAATGAAGGTTTTAAGCGCTTTTGTTTTTCCCTCAAATACCAAAAAATCGCTTAAAATACCCTCTTAAAAGAGACTTTACCGAGACCTATTCATTTTTTTAAAAAACAGGTCTCAGCAAATCATAACCTTCTGATATTTTGAAATTTATATTGGTTCAATTTAGGTCATTTTGGGTTTTATTTCGATAATTCAAGTGTGTAAATTCGAATTTGCCGAGACCTATCGAGACCAATTATTGATAAATAATTTTAAAATATTGAATTATGAGGCTCATTACTAACTTTTTATTAAAAAAATCAAAACGCAGAAAAGATGGTAAATATCCTGTTTACATTCGATGTACAATTGATTTAAAAAGGATAGAATTGTCAACAGGTGTGTATTTAAATTCATGCGATTGGGATAATTTAGCTCAGAAGGTTGCACCTCTAGCTGAGAATTCAAGGAATTTGAACAAAAAACTAAATAATTTTTCAAATACCATTTTTGATAAATATTACCAATTAGAATCTCTTGGAAATCCATATGACATCAACAGCCTAAAAGAATGTTTAACCAACACTCCCCAACATTTCATTGTTGTTACCTTTCAAACCATTCTTGATGATATTCATAGGCGTGTTGGATATGACTATTCTTATGGGACCTACAAACATTATAAAACCATTTTTGGGAGACTCAAGGAATTTATTAAAGTAACCTATAAAAAAACAGATATCCCTTTATCAGGCATCAATTACAAGTTTATAGCCTCATTTGACTCATTCTTAAAAATACATCATGGAGTCGGTCCTAATACAATTGGGCACTATCATAAAAAATTGAAAAAAGTATTAAATGATTCAATTGCCTTAGGTTTAATCAATAAGAATCCATACATAAATTTTAAGGTTAAACGTTATCAACCCAATAGAGATTTCCTCTCTCTTAATGAGATTAAGAAGGTTGAAAACAAGAAAATTGAAATTGAAAGAATACGAACTGTTAGGGACATTTTTATATTTGCATGTTATACCGGCTTATCCTATTCTGATATCTAAAAGCTAACTAAATCACATATATTTAAAGGTGATGACGGTGAAGAGTGGATAATAATTGATAGAACTAAAACATTAAGTCGTTGCAGAATACCTCTTTTACCCAAAGCAAAAGCTATTCTTTACAAATACGAAAACTATCCAAAGAACGAAAACAAAGGTAAACTTCTACCTATAAACTCAAACCAAAGAATGAATACTTATCTTAAAGAAATAGCTGACATTTGCGAAATTAATAAGGATCTTACAATGCATATAGCTAGGCACACTTTTGCAACTACTGTTACGCTTGCCAATGGAGTTCCTATCGAAACTGTTTCTAAAATGTTAGGGCATACCTCGCTAAAAACTACACAGATTTACGGTAAAATAATAGACTCTAAAATAAGTAAGGATATGAAAAAGTTGAAAAGTATGTTTTAATAGATCTAAGATGTATTATTCGCTTCAAAATATTAATTCACCTCGAAGAGCAAGACATCCGTTTTTCAGGTACTGAAAAACACATCTTGCATTTACTTCTTAGCTGTCAATATGCCATCCTTTTCAGTGGATAAAAAAAGGAAAAGTCATCCCTTAACTTTTCCCTTTTTAGCTGAAGGTTGAATGGTTTTCAACCTACTTTGACCCCTTTACTTTTTTTTTACCGTTTCGGTTTTGTCCTGTTTCTGATTTTGTGCTTTCTCTTGTTTAAAATCAGAAAACGAGATGGTACGTCCGGCAGGATCAACCTGGAGTGTAGCTGAGAATTTTTTATCGTTCTTTCCGGTCATACCATCCAGGCTGACTTTACCCCCTTCCATCAGGGTTTTCTTTTGCGATTCACTCAAACTAACCCCTTTAATAGAATCTGAAAGGGTAATATTCTTTTGCTTTAATGGAATGATCTCGTTGGTCTTAGTATCGACACCAATAAAATAATTGTCTTTCTTACCGTTCAGATCCTGCAGCTCAATCACGTTACCAATATTGCGGTCATTCAGCAAAGCTGCTTTTTCGTCATTGTTGAAAGTATGCCCCATAAACTGATCCGGGATATGAAGACGCTGAATAGGATGCAATCTGACTTTGATCTCATCGCCTTCCTGCTGTAAACGAATCTTGGCAGGTATACGATAGTTTTCATCATTGATGCTGGCATTGACGGTATAGAGTTTCTGAGACCGGAATCCGTTCAGAAAATCATTCAGTTCTCGCTGATCCATCTTTTCAATAAAATCCTTTTTGATCGCCACCTTTTCGAGTTTATCCAGTGGTACCTCTTCCAACCTGTTCCCAAGTTGATATAGATTAATTTTTAGGGTGTGATTTGTATAGATTTGATATTCGATCCATATGAAAAATCGATAGTATTTGTGTTGATTTGGTCTATTCCAGAGCTATTCAGATGGATTTAGTTCGTTGTGATTTTTCCATTTTAAGGTTATTAACTAAATAGTTCGCTTTGATATGATCTGTCATCAAAACATATTTCAGGTACATTTGTCGGCTTTTTTGTTCGCTTAAGCCACCTTTCATTTAAGGGCTGTCAGGATGCAAAAGGAAGGGGAATAAATGGACTGTGGGCAGGCCAATGATTGATGGGCATTACTTATTTGACTTACAAACTTATGTGCTTTTTGCGGGCTTTAAATCATTGTTTTTAATCTGTAAATAGGTATGAATAAAAGCACATGTGTTTTGGTCAAAAACCGGATCAATGCGCATCAATCAGCGGGTTTATGCCGAACACTTTTGCGCCCTGACAGACCGGCTATATCTTGGCTTAAGCGTAACTGAAAAAGCCTTATCTGCAAATTATTGATAGCTATTACGGTATAGTAGAAGAATTGAAAAATAGCTTATAAAACCAGCCTTGTAAAACAGGAAGCCCAAATATCAACGGCTTGGTGGGGCTCCGGGCCAGGATATTTGGGATGATCTGTTTTGTAAGGCTTTTAAGGGAAGGTGGTGCGTTGATGGCTTTTTTGGCAAACTGTTATCCTGTGTTTCCTGTAATAGTCTTTAAGTATCTTGTGTTTGGCAAATGTGCCGGAGGGAAGTCTTATAAGACAATTCCTTCACTCTGAATTTTCTTATATATGGGGGTATTTTTAAACTGCTTATTCCAGTTCTCTTTGTTATAAACATAAATAAATAATGACAGACCTGATTCCAGTTCTACCTTATATTTTGTTTCTATATATTCCTGTTCTGTGGCATAATCAACTTTTTTAGGCAATAGCACAAATACCTGCACTTCTTCATGCATATTCTTACCCTGGGGGAATAACAGCACGATTTCTGCATTAGGATCAATGGACTGAATATATTCCCTTACAAGCTCACTAATGTCTTTTTTTGTCTTACTCATGGGGTAAAAATACAAACATTTTTAAGGGTTATTCATTGTCTTTTATCATTGGAATCAACCGAAAAAGCCACCAGGTTGAACATCTCCCTCATCCGGCTTCTTAAACGGTTGCCATACAGTTCTTCCAGCTTTGAAGCCGACAGGTTGGTGGTAATATGGGTCAGCATGCCTTTTTTGACAAAATGATCATAACGTCCCAATAAAATCTCTCCCATAACATTGCAATCATTGCCATAGTATTGCATTGGTCTTTCTGTCCCCACATCATCAAAGCAATAAACGTTTGGCAAATAGCCTCCTGATGTATATTTAAAAGACTGAGTACTGTACTGGCTGATTACTCCATAACCTTCAATGGCAAAACGCAGACTTAGTGATCTGGCCGATACCATAGCGTATTGCTTCAAACTTCGAGAAAACTGAGAAATCAATGTCATTAGGGTTGTTTTACTGCAAACAAACAACCACTCAGTAAAAGACCTTAATGAGGTAAGAATACCGGCTTTATCATGTTTTCCCTGTCTCCAAAATTCACCACCCAACTAAACCTCTTAAAAATCATGGTCTGCTTTCAAGGATAGCAACCACTCCGCTTCTTCAACTGTATGCCTTTCGAGAACACAAATAACACTGTCATCCCCCACCTGATCTACCACCTCTTTAAGATCTTCAGGCCTAAACATTATTTAATAAAAGTCAATTCCTCATCAATCTATTCAAATTATTTGGATAACAATTCCAGAAATCACGATATGTATTAATTAAAATAATAAAGAGTATCTATACATATGGATAATAATTTAAAATAATAGCCTCAGCTTTTAATGCATTCCAGAATTCACCAGTAAATTCAGAATCCACTACATGCTTATTATGTAGCATCCTATGTGGTTTACTCGGATTTAAAGCCACGGCATTTACTTGTGGTGCAGATAAGGCAAATTTTAGGCAAGCATCACCCGGATCTACAAAAAAGTATTTACACACTTTAAAAAAACGTTTTCTCCATTCGAACAAATGAAGATTATTGAGATCCGATTCTTCAACTTTACGATAATCGAAATATTGCCCTCCCGTTAAAAAACCACCATTAAATATGGCAGAATTGATAATCACAACGCCATCTTTATGCAGTTGTTCAAAGAAATGAAGGATTTCTGCCGGGTGATGATAAAGGGTAAATTTATTGGCAAACATCACCCAATCAAAATGCACTTTATCATAAAGTTCCTTAATTACTAACCAGTCTTTAGAACCAATACCCACAGCCTTTACCTCTCCTTTCTCCTTCAGTTCAAACAATGCTTTGTATGCGCCCAAAATATTATCCATCCTTAATAATCTATCCTCTTCATTGTGAGCACTCTGTAAATATTCATCAGGATCGTGAACTGAAACCAATAAAGGTTTAAAACCATCCAAGAGACGACAGCCCTGTTCCCAACATTCTAAAATACCACTATAACTGATTTTTTGGACAGCATCATACTGCAAGTTAACCCAGGCTCCCGGCTCAAATGTTGGCTCTGATGATTCAAGGGGGACGCGATACCATCCCAACTTGATACTAATAGTTATATCTTTTGGCGAAAAACCCAACTTCTTCAAACCATGCGCGATAACTTCCAAGGCTAGACCAGCACCATATTTACCTGCACTGTCTATAGTTACATTCCCATACGACACATTGAACCATTCCTTTATCAAGGCCAACTTCTCCTCCTCAGTAAGCTCTTGGTACAAATTCCCGAGGTAACTGGTTCCGTATACTATCGGAGGACAAATCAAACCCGTATTCCCTAATTTTTTCATTTGGCTCTATCAATCAATTTCTTTAATCAGATAAAAAATAACGACTCAAATCATAATTCATTAAACAACTGTTTTAAGCAAGACATACATTCAAACTTATATATTTTTTAATTAGTTGCAATTATCACATTCAGGCATAATTCCGAAAGAGCAAATACCTTCACATTTTTAATAAGCTACCAAATTACAATAGTTCGTTAAAGTAAGAAGTAAACATTGACTCTTAATAAAATTAGCGGTGAATGAATTTAAATATAACATTAACAGTCACTGTCTTAATAGAGCATAGCAACAAATTCATTAAGGGGAAGGACTATCAAGAAAAATAATATTTATAGCACATATATAGAGTATATTATAAATTAAATATCAATAATTAAAGACATAAACCTCTTTATCAAGATCTTACTCCTTTTCTACACATATAAATTCGCATTAATTTTCTACTGTAGGGGCGCTTAATTGGCATAAAGGAACAAAGATATCGACAACACCTAAAAAAACACATGACTTTCAAATTTTAATTAAAGAGTTAACTCATTCATAGGTATGCGGTTAATTTGCCATTGCTTTTGCTTGTTCATATTTGTATTTCTGTAAACCAATTTATTTTTCCTTAATTTACTCTTCTCGATCATATATTGGTCACAATAACAAGTTAAAAGCCAATCAAAATAAGCCAATTAAACAACAGTATTTTATACTATACAAAGACCAATTTTGACCAAAACTTAATTGGTCTTTATTTAGTACCTCTTCATCCTTATTTAGTGTGCAATTTGCACTTTTGTCAAATTTTAAAATATCTTCTAATGCTCAAGTCGGTTGTTAATTACATAAACTTTAAACCATGTGATCATTATAAACAAACTCCTTTTTTTCAACACCTTATAAAAAACCTATCCGCAAAATAATTGTTCGACAAGTATAAAAAAGAACTAAATTGCTGATCAATTTATTGCTTAAATAATCACAAAATTTTTCAATAATTTAAAGAATCAGAATCTTGCTCACTAACCAAATATCAAACATCTTGAACTACATTTAATCTTCCAACTGGATTAAGACTACAGAATGTGCAGGCATAGTAACATGTAATTCTCCTTTTTTTACTTTGCCTATTGAGTAATCGGTTATTACAACTTTTTCATCTTTACCGAAATCATTATAATCGGTTATGGCTTTCGCATTTATTATCTTCCCTCTAACGTTTTTATAATCCTTGCCAAGTTGCAAATCAACAGGTAAAGATTGATTAGGGTTTGAGTTGGTAATGGTTATATTGGTCACTCCATTTTTATTCGATGCTGAAGCTGTAATTGCCGGGATATGCTCACCATTATAATCATAATCCTCTGATATCAATTCAATTGGAATCAGTTCAGCATCTTGATGAACATTATACATTTGAAAAACATAATAAGTTGGTGTTTTTACCATTTGGGCGCCTCTTGTCATGATTACAGATTGCAATACGTTAACGATCTGCGCAATATTGGCCATACTGATTCTGTCGGCATGGTTATTAAAAATATTCAGATTGATACCAGCTACCAATGCATCGCGTAAAGTATTTTGCTGTTGTAAAAAACCTTCTTGTGTACCTTCTAATTTATCGTACCATGTTCCCCATTCGTCAACAATAAGTTTGATACCACCATCAGGATCATACTTGTTCATAATCGCCAAATGAGACTGAATGTAATCTTCTACATACATTGTATTTCGTATGGTTGCAAACCACATTTCTTCATCAAAATCAATGGAAGAACCTTTTGACCCTTCCCAATTTGCTGTTGGTAAGGTGTAATAATGCATTGACAGACCTTGTGCCAGATTTAGCTTATCTTTTATCACCTCAAGAATATTTTCTGTCCATTCCAAATCGTCTGCACTTGGACCGCAAATGACTTTTTGAAAACCATCTCCTCTTATGTAAGATGAAAAATTTCTAAACACGTCAGCATAATATTCTGCTCTCATATCACCTCCGCATCCCCAGTTTTCATTGCCGATACCCCAAAACTTAACATCCCATGGGTCTTCTCTTCCGTTCTTTTTACGTAACTCTGTCATCGGACTTTCATTAGAGGAAGTAACATATTCAACCCAATCTATTGCTTCCTCAACAGTTCCTGAACCAACATTTATGCTTAAATAAGGTTCGGTACCTATTAATTCACAAAAATCCAGAAATTCATGTGTCCCAAAGCTGTTATCTTCGGTTACACCACCCCAAAAAACATTAACAATCGACGGACGATCTTCCTTGGGGCCAATTCCATCTTTCCAATGATAGGTGTCTGCAAAACAGCCGCCAGGCCATCTTAAAACAGGAATCTTTAATGCTTTAAGAGCTTCAACCACATCGGTTCTATAGCCGTTAATGTTTGGTATGTCTGAATTTTCGCCGACATAAATTCCTTCGTAAATACAAGTTCCCAGATGTTCAGAAAAATGTCCGTAAATTTCTTTATTGATCTTAATGCCCGTTGAATCTGTTTTGAGAATTAACTTGTTTTGCGCGAGAATATTCCCCGCAAGTATCAGGCAAATAAAAAAAGCTGTTGTTTTCATTTTAGATATGATTTAATTTTATCAAACATTGAACACATAGAAGTTAAAAGATAGATATTTAAGCTAAATAAATCCCATAAAAAAGGGATTCTTTTATTATAGTGTATATCATTCGCAGGAACAATGCAACAAAGTTTCTACTTGAATATCAACACACGTAGAATAAAGCTTATAGCTATCACTACTATGTTTTTTTAATTTCATTTTCTTTCTATTTCAAAGTTAACAATAGGGATTATCCTATCATCCGGAAAATATTTACTCAGTTTATTTTTACGGTTGCTGCAGAGGTTTAATCCTCCAGAAACAACTGTTGAGCATACTGATATAAACACCTTCGCCAGGTTAACCATTCATGAGCTGTTCCTTCAGACTCGTAGTATATATAATTGATTTTTTGCTTGTCTAACATCTTACAAAATGCCCCAACTGAACCCGGGAAAGGTGCAGGCTCAGTAGTTCCTAACCCCAACCATAACACTTTTAGTTGCTTATTTAATGCATCAGCATCTTTAAACTTACCATCAAGGAATTTCGCAGGATCTATTTCGTTGGAATTTGGATAATTAGCCGTACCGCTGAAACCTCCGTAATACGCAAACTTATCCAGATGATTCATAATAATCCGCACAGTTTGATTTGCTCCCATTGACAACCCGGCAATTGCACGGGCTTTCCTGTCAGCAATAGTGCGAAAACGGCCATCAACCATTGGTATTACCTCATTAACAATCATTTCTTCAAAAACCATTTGAGGCCTTTTACCGGCAGTTTCATGATCTTGAGGTCTAAAAGCATAGCCGTTATCCATTACAATAATCATCTCCTTCGCTTTCTTATCGGCAATCAGGTTATCCAGTATTAGGTTCGCTTTTCCTTGTGACGACCAGCCTGTTTCATCTTCAAAGCTTCCGTGCTGAAGATACAATACCGGATAACGATTTTGCGTATCTTCCTCATAGCCAGGAGGAGTGTATATAATACATCTTCGCCATGCCTCGGTTATTTCAGAGTAATACTGAACCTGAGTAACTAAACCATGTGGCACATCTTTTAAAGCATAAAATTCCTTGTCAACAGCCGGGATTTCTATGGCACTTCCCCAACGACCGGCACCATAATAGTATTTTGTTCCAGGATCCGGAACCGAGGCTCCATCGATATTTAACTGATAATAATGAAAGCCTTCGTCTTGAGGAGCTGATTCTCCCGTCCAAATGCCTTCTCTATCTTTTACCAGATTATACTTTACACCACCAATATCAAGCTGAACCATCTTTGCATCAGGTGCTGAAACTTGCACCCTTACACGGCCTTCAGAATTAACCTGCGGGTAAAGCTTGCCGGGTTGATTTACAGTAGACGGCTTAAAATCTTCAATAAGCCCAACATCCTGTGCCTGTACTACCAATACTTCAAAAAAAATAAATACCAATGTAAGTAAACTCCAAAAACTATATTTCATAAACTATAAAAGCTAATTGATTAAACATAGAGATATTTCATTTTAAATTTCCTCCAATGACCAGGCGCCTATCGGAAGAAATGAAACTAGCAAGCGAACTTGGCCAGATCCCGCTTACTACCCGTTTCATTCGTATTGTCTAATTATTCACTAAACTGCCAGGCGTCAAAATTGAAAAGTTCACCCTCTTTGCCTTTAAAGACGAAATACAAATCGTGTATGCCCTTTACCTTTTCTACCTTTGTGCTAATTTTTTTCCAGTTATCTACACTGCCAGTATTTGCAATTTCACAAACACCCATCAACTGGCCATCTTTAGTATCCAAACGAATTTCAATTTTTCCACCTTCAATTGAAGCGACTGTTGCTTGGAACATTTTAGCTCCTTTGGCAAAATCTACACTTATGACTTTTATATAATCACCGTTATTGATTTGTGAGACATATACCCCATTTTTACTATCTCCTGTAGTCTTTACACCTTCGGACCAGGCTATTGTTTCAGCCTCATTTCGTTTAAAAGGGTTTAAGTAAGCAACACCAGTTTTAATACCTTCAACCGTTGATGCTATTGAGGGAATAGAACCGTCAGCATTATATTCAAATTGTTCCACACAAGTAGAGCGTCTGAAACCACCACCGTTTGGTAGTGCTTCGTTATGATAAAAGAAATAGGAATTGCCTTTAAAATCAATAACTCCTGAATGATTGGTAAACGCAAGTTTTGGATGACGTTCCATAATTAAACCTTTGTATTCCCACGGCCCTGTTGGCGAATGCGACGTTGAATAGCCAATGCTTTCAGGGATTCCATTGACAGCATAAAGCAGGTAATACAGGTTGTTGCGCTTATAAAACCACGGACCTTCAACATATTTGGTGCCAGGAGTACCATCTTTTTTAACTCTTTCGCCAAACGATTCAGCAAGCATATCAACCGATACAACTCCATTTTTACCAATGCTCTTGTCATACGAAATCATATCTTCGTTTAATTTCACATACCATACACTAGGGTTACCCCAATACAGGTATGCCTGCCCGTCGTCGTCGACAAAAACAGTAGGGTCAATATCTTGCCATAAATGATCGCTCTCTACTAGTTTTTTACCCAAAGGGTCGGTAAAAGGACCATAAGGCGAATCGGCCACCAAAACACAAATCCCGGTTCCATGAATAGGAACATAAAGGTAAAATTTGCCATTGCGTTCAATACATTGAGGCGCCCAAGCCCCGTTATCCTTTTCAAGCCATTTAAAAGATTTTAATGAGGCAACTGCGCCATGATCCGTCCAGTTAACCATATCGGCTGTTGAGTAACAACGCCAATCGTACATGGTAAAGAAATTAGCCTTTGTACTATCCTCATCATGAGAGGTATAAACATAGACTGTATCATTATAAACCATGGGTGCCGGATCGGCAGTAAAGTAGGTTTGGACAATGGGGTTTTGCGAATAAACCGACATCCCCAATAAAAAAACAGTTATAATTGATAATATTACTTTTCTATGCATTATTGTAATTTCTGGATTGATATTATTTTATAGATTCAATCTTCCAATACAAATCGAAGACCTGGTAACGAATAAGTCGTTTTTCAATATTCTCATGGGTAGATGAATTAATGAGTTTTTTAAAAACAATTAATTTCATCGTTTTCAATTATTCATCAAGAGTTTACAACGCTTCGCTCTCTAAACAACAACTATTTATCACTTAGCCCATTCTGCTCCTTCTTCTGTTCTTCTCCATTTAAAATACTCATCAAGAACTTTTAATGATTCTTCACTTGGTACGGGACCTACATGAGGCTTTTGCTGCAAATACATTACTTCCGGCTTATCATCGCTAAAGGCTGGCCACTCAGGAATACTTTCTCCATTGGGATTACCATATTTTGCAAAATTTGTCCAATAAGTACCCATCGCCTCAGAAATATCAATATCCGATTGCGAAGAATTATTCGGATCTAAATGTTGAAAAACAAAAGCCACATCCTGCCCATGTGGTGAGCCATATCCATACATTGGCGAACCTTCTGGAAATTCAGGATGTTGATCGAAATAGTAATAGTATACATTTGACTTGCCTGTTTGAGATTGTAGCCTTGCCCAAATCCAAGTTTGCCAGCCAAAGGCTGCATCGCGCATAAGGTCGCGGGCTGTTTTTGGTACACTATTTTCGGCAAGCGGATAAGCTTCCAACAAAGCATCAGCATGCTTCCCGAAACGTTGATTCACACT
The DNA here is from genome assembly GCF_050589785.1 of Carboxylicivirga caseinilyticus. Taxonomy (NCBI): domain Bacteria; kingdom Pseudomonadati; phylum Bacteroidota; class Bacteroidia; order Marinilabiliales; family Marinilabiliaceae; genus Carboxylicivirga; species Carboxylicivirga caseinilyticus. The sequence continues at coordinate 72,994 of NZ_JBNGOX010000023.1, forward strand.
ATTTCTAACCTTTTCAGGATTCTTCTCCCACATAAAACTGGCGCCTTCGTCGGAATTATAACCAATCAGGACAGGTACATCATTGTATTGACCTTTTTCATATAACTTATATTGATCATCTGGAATAACAACACCATCTACAATTGGCCATCCTCCAGGCATGGTCCACCCGGCAGGAATAAATTTTTCAGCTTCCATCTTGCGCAAATCGGCAATTGATGTACCTCCTTGTTGTTTCACATATTCAATACCATCTGATTCAGCTTGTTTTAAAGTTTTCATATTTTCTCCTGGATAAGTAGTCGGACGCGATGGTCCAAACGAGCCTCCACTCTGAGATATAGCACCATGAAAAAGCCCTTTCGCCAATGGCGATGCACACAACATACTTACTGATATTCCCCCTGCTGATTCGCCGAAAATGGTCACTCTGTCCGGATCACCTCCAAAAGCAGCAATGTTCTTTTGAATCCATTTCAATGCTGCTATCTGATCCAGCAAACCATAGTTTCCTGATACGCCTTCCGGACTTTCGGCACTTAATTCAGGATGAGCCAGAAATCCAAGTTGCCCCACACGATAAGCAATACTTACTAAAACAACTCCTTTGTCAGCCAAGGCTTGTCCATCAGATACAGGTTCCGATGTTGAGCCAAAACTAAAGCCCCCACCGTAAATCCAAACCATAACAGGTAGTTTTTCATCTGCTGACTTTGCCGGTGTCCAAACATTCAGATATAAGCAATCTTCGCTTTTGCCTGAAGGAGGATTACCTCCCTGCATTGGAGCTGGAGCATACTCAGTGGTTTGTTTAACTCCTTCCCATGCTTTAACGGGTTGTGGGGCTTTCCAGCGTAAATCTCCTACAGGAGCAGCGGCAAATGGGATACCTTTATAAATGGTCATGTATTCCATGACTGTTCCCTGGATGATGCTGCCCTCAACCTTTAACTGGCCTGGTTGAAGTTTACTATTGCATGAGATCATCCCCAAAACAAAAAGCAGAAATAATAAGGTTTTTAAATTTTTCATTGTTAAGTGGGTTTATGATGGGCTACTGATAAAATCAGCAACCAATTTTTAATTTATTCATTGTTGTGCTTTGGGGATTGCCCCCAAAAAAAATGAAAAAGTCAATCCGTTGAAATGACATCGGTGATTGAAAAAGCATTCAGCATACTCGATGCCTCTTTACCCATAAATTTAGTCAACTTCATCGGCAGTGCACCATTGAAGTTGACTACAAATGACAATATATCTGATTACTTAAACAGTAATTGAGCAAATTCATGCAAGCTTCTTCTCCAGGTATGGAATTCATGAGCTGTGCCTTCCGACACATACCAAACAGCATTGATACCGGCTTCTTTCAATGCTTCGGTGGATTTTTGTACTGCTTCAGGACGCTCTTTGCTTCCGCAACTTTGAAAAATAAGTTTCACATTACTTTGGTCTTTAACTTCCTCTGGAGCATAAAGAGCACCGCTAAAAAGACCAATGTGCGAAAACACATCAGGCCTGTTGGTTGTAATGGCTTTTGTTTCCATCGATCCCATGGAAAGTCCGGCCATGGCACGGCTTTCCTGATTGGAAAGCGTTCGATAATTCTCATCAACATAAGAAACTAATTCATCAACCAAAACAGTTTGAAAAGGAATGATATCGAATTCACGCAATTTTCCGAATTCAATATCATTGGTCATGCCATATGTCATTACAATGATGAAAGGTTTGGCTTTTCCTTCGGCAATTAGATTGTCCATGATTAAATTGGCCTTTCCCTGCTCGGGCCAGGATGTTTCATTTTCGCAGTAACCGTGTTGAAGATACAAAACAGGATAACTTTTTGAAGTTTCATTTTCATACCCGGGTGGTGTATAAACAAATGCCGTACGGCATGTCTTAGTACTTTCTGATGGGAAAAGAATTTCATGAACATGACCATGAGGAACATCTTTTACAGCAAAAATATCCTGGTCATCTGAAGGAATTTCGATACCACTTCCCCAGCGACAAGCACCAAAATACAACAATGTTCCCGGATCGGGAACCGACGCTCCGTCAATATTAAGTTGATAGTAATGGAAACCGACATCCTGCGGAGCCGATTCTCCGGTCCACATTCCTTCTGCATCCTTAACCATGTCGTATTTAACACCACCAATGTCGAGTTTTACATATTTGGCATCGGGAGCAAAAACTTGTGTGCGTACACGTCCCTCGGAATTGACCATGGGGTATACATGGCCTGGTTGGTTTACCGACGAAGATTCAAAATCTTCCACTATTTGATCATTCGATTGGGCAACACAATAGTTACCAACAATCAGAAATATTGCTAAAAGCGATTTGATTTTGTAATTCATTTTAAACTTGGTTTTTAGTTTTGATGAAATAAGAGTGATCTCTATTCTTTTATTAAAAGTTCATTGACTGCATTAGCAAGGTAAATATAGGCTGCACCAATATCGATAATGTACTCATTCTCTCCCCAGAAAAAAGGCCAATCCTCCTTGTTCTCTGGAAAATCCGGATTCAATATCAGCACACCGGGAACTATTCCTCCGGCGATAAAACTAAAATCGGCTCTGTTGCTTCCATACGCCACTTTCTTCGAACGAGTTCCCACTGCCGAAACAAAGGAGATGTTAGAATCTGGATGACATCCAAACAAGTAATTTAACCCTTTGTACACATCTTCCTTTTCGATGATTCCCGGGTATGCTTTGTAAGCCATATAGTTGGTACTTGCCCATTCTATAACCCCTGCATTTCCAGCCCATCCTCTGGTTGAAATAGGCACTCCGTAAGGGTTCTCGGCTTCTAATTGTTCAATCTCAGTTTTGTGTTTAATTACGTGTTTTTTAAGTTTCTCTTTAAATTCATCCTCCATGTGAGGAATTGCGCGAAGAGCCATAGATAGTGTCCATTCGGATGATTCATCCAAAGCAGGCCATATCAATTCTTCATAGCGTTCTGCATAGGCCTTGTCTCCCGAAGAAATATACAACTGAAGTGTTGCCGGTATTTCATTAAAACGTCCCCATCGTGAAAATCTGTCGGTTTTGGCTGTTTTCATAATCTCCCTGGCTTCGGTATAAAGAGTTTTTGCCAGGCTAAGGCATTTATCTGCCAGTTCACTGTTGTACTCTGTTAATGCTCTGTTGGCAGCAGATAGGGCAGCAACTGTTGAAAAGTCGAGACTATAATTTCGGTTGGTAAAAGCCCATCGATCATCCAAGGTACCAGAGCTAACTCCATCGCTTTCGTATGGTTTCAGATTGGGGTTGTATGGCAAATTATCCGTTTCGGTTGAAGCATCTCCTAAATGATGGTATTGATGCAACCTGGGAACAATGATACCGCGTACAGGATGTCCAATATTCTCAATTTGTGCTACCAGATTTAGTATACCGTGTTCAATTTGTTGAAGAATATCCGCATCGCCATCAGGACGATGGATATCAACGTAGCGAGTTTCCTGATTGATAAAAGTCTGGTCTCTGTTAACTTTGAAGTATTCCCATGAATCAACCAGGCTTTGAATGGTACGGCAGTGAGTGCCGGTTTGGATATCATAGTCACCCGCATCAAACCAGCCGCCAACGGCCAATCCGGGTATGCGCTCCAGAGGCTTATACTTGGTATCAGTTACTGAATCCATGTTGTAACCATCAAAAAAATCGATATTAACAGGAGCCTGCAATGCATCGTCCTTAAAAGGTTCGCCATGCCAGGTACGGTAAGCTTCGTTTACTTTCATGTGATCCATCTGCACGGGCAGGAAGACATCTAATGTAGGATGCCAGACATTTTTAATTGTATTGGGGTCAATTGAGAAAGGACTTGTAGTTTGATCGCCATACTGAATGCAGTACAATCCGGGTTTAGTGATTGAGCTGAAGTCCACCTTCAGATAGTTGTAGCGCAAATAATTTCCCCATTCTTCAGTGTTTACCGATAGCTGTTTTATTTTCTTTCCTGATACAGTTACTTCGTAGATGAAGGCTTCTTTCTGTGGAACGTCATTCCTGTCAAGTTCGATGACAGCAACTTTCTTTTGATCAGGATGGTACCCTACTTGTGAGAAACCAATATTGGGTTTACGCACCCAGTTTTCAATGGCATTGGGTTCAACATGCCATTCAAGGACTTCTCCGGTTTGGTTCGAGGGTAAAATACTTCGAGCTATAAACCAACCATTTTGTGCCAGATTGCGACCGTCGAAAAGCATAATTTCCGATTCTGATTCTATTTTCACATATCTCTCAGGATCTTCGGGTGCCAATACCAGAGTCTTTCCTTGCGCAAGTGGTTTGGGTATAATAAATTCATCAAGTCCCCGATCATCAAAGGTGTTGTGCCCTCCAAACTGAGGAGTTTTGCTTTTTGATGATTGAATGGTTGTATCTCCAGAAGGGTAAAGGGGGAAATAGGATGGTTTGCCATCAACCAGATAGCTTTTTTCGAAGTAGGCAGAAGGTAGAAATTCCAGGTTGAATCCGGCCCTACCTTTCAATGATTCAGGCACCGGTTGATCTAAAGAGACTACGATTTGAAAACCATTTCCTTCAGGAGATACTGTGATCTTTGAATCAAAATCATAATCTTCATATCGGAGCGTAAACTCAATACTTTTACTGGCTTTGTCAATACTTTTTTCGATGAGGGTTGGGATTAAATCCCATTGTTCGGGTGTATTTTGCAGCCTTACTGCTCCTCCGGTAAATGTTCTTACTCCATGATGGATGAGCTCTATACCGGCTGTTTTTTCATCAAAAAAGAAACCATTGTATTGGTTGTTAAAAACCAGGACGTTTAGACCCTTTGTCTCGAAATACTCTTTTTCGTTGAGCGTTAGTTTTTGTGCAAAAGACGAAGTGCTAATTAAGAACAATAAGCTTAACAGGAACTTATAAGGATTGAATATGTTTTTTAAAACCATTGTTATAGATTTAGGTATTTGAAGGGTAAAATAATTAAGAGGAAATGATAAAGGTAATTGCACCAGCTCGGCCATTCTTGGCCTCCTGGATAAGCAAAACAGGTATAATTGGAGTCGGTTTCATAAAACTTTGCCATCATTAATTCTCGGTTAGAATATTGCGCACATTTGAAAGGCTTTTAATTCTGATCAGGAAGGATGATCTGATATTTTCCACTCAGATGCATAAGACTGAACAAGTATAGCAGCCCATCATAATAGGGATCAAAATACCCATCATCGTAAGGTTCCAATTTTGCATCCCAGAGTTTATGGACAAAATCCATACTAGTATCGTTGTTGTTAATATTAATCAGTGAAGCTGTGGCTGCAGTAGATATTAACCCCAACGAATGTCTTAATTTGGGTTCATAATCACCTGCCGGAAGTATCCATTCGGGTTCAGAACCATCTAAATTGTACTGATCTTTAAACGAATTCATTCCTTTCGATCTGAGGAAGTTTTGAAATCGCTCCGCATAACTTTCCTGCCATTCTTTATCTTTTCCGTACCACAAATAATCCATTGCTATATTCATTGGTACACGCCAGGAATCGTAACGAAATCCGGGTTTCATCCACGGAGTAGGATGAGGTTCACCATTGAACTCAGTATAGTCAGAATTAAGACCGGTAACAGGGTGACATGCACGGTGCAGAAAAACCCTCGACGTATCGGCACAATCACGATAAAATCGTTCGTGACCGTCATTGGCATACTCAGCCCATAATTCATAAAACGCTGGGACATGGTAAGAGGGGTCGGTCCAATTGTATCCGTGTCCTCCCGGAACAAAAGAAATTTGCTTGTGTTCAAGATTTATAAAAGGTTGCACATATTCAGCCCCGTCTTTTTCCCACATGGCATCGAGTATGTATCTGGCTTCTGCATAATAGTCGATTCCGGTGTCATTACCCCAACGGTTAGATGCAAGCAACAGAGTTGTGACAAAATATAATTCTCCGTCGGAAGCACTTCCGGGAGAATTCATCTTCATTTTTTCAGGATCAAAGCTCCATGCAAAATAGCCTTTTCCAGGACCATCCTGATGTTGTAGATACTTTTTTGACCAACGCCAAATGCGATCAAAAACATCTTTTTTATCCAACTGAACGGCAACCATCATACCATATGAAACACCTTCGGTGCGTACATCCTTATTTTTTATATCAGAAACATACCCCAATGAATCACCAACTTCGAAATAGATGCGATCAGGTCCTTCAAACAGATCGAAATAAGCTTTTTCAACCTTCTTGTCAATTTCGTTCTGACTGTACCCGGCTTCAAGAAAGAGATTTCGGTAACTTCCTAATGAGTGGTTCTGAGCAAAAAGTGGGATTTGCATTAACGAAAAGGTAAACATTAAAAAGGTAACTGTTTTTTTGAATTGCAATTTCATAGTCTTATACTTGCTTTTAGGGTCCATAAACAACGGTTTCATAATAGTAGAATTAGAGAATTTCTGAACTCTTCATCCACAGAAAAAGAGGATCAATCCAGGATTCTTGCTTAAAGATAAACCCATGATTTCCTTTGGGGTAGATATGCATTTCAACAGGTACCTGATGGTGTCTTAATTGTTCGAAATAGAAGATGCTATTGTCAACATCTACCACATTGTCATCAGCAGCGTGAGTAATATAAGCTGGTGGAGTATCTTTAGTTACCTGCCATTCCGATGAATATTGAATAATTTCATCAGGATCTGGATTTTCTCCAAGTAGCTTGGTTCTGGATCCCAAATGGGTGAGACTGTCGCTCATACTAATGACTGGATAAACTAATATTTGAAAATCGGGACGCAGATTTGTGCCTTCGGGATTATTGATTACGGGATCATAATGCGTAGCTAATGTGGAAGCCAGGTGTCCACCGGCAGAAAAACCCATAATCCCAATTTTTTCAGGGTTTATATTCCATTCTGACGCGTTTTCCCTAACTATTTTTAGCGCTTTCTGCGCATCCTGCAGAGGTATCATAGCGCTATCATCTGAAGAGGGGTCGGGCAGTCGGTACTTAAGGACAAATGCGACAACTCCGTTTGCAGCTAGCTTTTTTGCAGTAGTAATCCCTTCTCCCTGGTAAACAATTACACTATAACCTCCACCCGGACATATAATTACAGCAGGACAAAGAGTGACATTTCCTTCAGGAGAATACATTTCTATGCTTGGAGATATCACCTTTCGGATCAGGCCATCCGGATTCTCATTCTCAGAGTTTAGTTTCTCACCAACCTTATGAATTTCTATTTCATTGTTGTATAGTTTAATAATCTTCTGAGCTTTTGTTTGTGTAAAAAAAAGAGCAACCAGAAGTAGAAGTAGCAACCGAGTTAGCTGATCCATTGGTCTTGTATTTATCTTCTTATTTATCAATTTACATTAACTATCTGGAATATTCTGATACGACTGTATTTAATCTATTAGTAATTTAATAAAAGCCAACTCTAATAGTATTCATTTCATTCAATTAGGCAGTTTTTAATATTTAGAATTGAAACATGTCATAATTTTTCCATAAAACATTTTGATTTTCTAACAATTACCACCTCCATTGTTTCTTTTTTTGCACATTAAAAATGACCGATCCGCAACTCCTTTAACAAACCAATTATTTGTCCATTAATTATTATGGTTGATGCCTCAAGAGTTATCTTGCAGATTGCTTCCTGGTGTTTGAGGAAAAACTTAACCGCGTTTGAATATTGTGGCATTTCATTCTAACAGCATTAATCAAACTTAAAGATTTTGACTCATTGAGTTTTTTGATTTTAGATATTTGATTTTAGATTTCGAACCGGATATGATATAGCGGAAATCACATTACAAATTATTCAATAGCTAATTTAATGTGAGTCAACTTACTATAGAAATACTTCACAAATAATTCTGCAAGCTTCAAAATTTCACTATGTAAATCATCTTTATTTTCAATCTGATTTTTAAGATTAAAATCGAACCCTACCTTTTTGAACGATGGAAATTGAGACTCTGATTTGCTGAATCAAAAGATGACAAAAAGAAAACCGGAAGAAAGGATCATGTCTTCTTCCGGTTTTTGTCCTGAATACAGGATACTGTTAGGGTAGATTAATTAGTAAATCCAGGATACAGATCACCACTTGTAAATCCGGGAGTTTGTTCCAATAATCCATTTGAAAGATCGATTTGTCTCTGTGGAATAGGGAAGAAACCTTTGGTCTCATCATAACGAGCACTATAACCTTTGTTATTAAGTCCGTTAAATACAGCAGGATTACCAAAGTTGTATACTGGTGTTCCCACCTGAGTCTCAAGGGCTGTTTTGGTATAAGCAGCACCCCAACGACGCATATCGTTCCAACGCAAACCTTCAAAAGCAAGCTCATGCTGACGTTCCTTTTGAATATTCTCCAACGAATAAGATACTGGACCAAGGCCCACGCGACCACGTACCTCATTCATGTATGAGGCATCTTCGGTTAACTCAGACATCATCAGCAACACATCGGCAAAACGAATGAAAATCAAATCATCACCATGCGATAACTGATTATTGTCTTGATTACCATACATGATAACACTATAATCATTCTTAATACTGCCGTCATCAGGAGATTTTGCAGTAACGCCATTGTATTTCTTACCCCAATAATTACTTTCCATTACAAAATCCCATTGACCTTTTGCATAATTAGGAAGCTCAGATTCAATATCAATTACAGAAGCCCAAAGACGGATGTCGCTAGGTTCATCAATCTGCCATTGATCAATAATATGTTTAGGGATAGAGTTACCTTGTCCCCAACCTCCTGAGAAAGGAAAAGTATTAGCTACTGATTGCAATCCTCTCAAACCGAAGAATAATTGAAATGTATTACTATAACCTCGTCGTATATCCCAATTGGCAAAGTTCGAAAACTTAAGCGCAAAAACAGTCTCAGGGCTTACGGCTCCATTGTCAGCAGCATACAGAAGCTCTTTTCCTGTCTTGTTCATATAATCAACCATGTAAGGATAATCATTAATTGTCAATGAATTTGTGTAAGGCCAAAGTTCGTGAAAATCATCTACTAAATGATGACCACTGGCACTGATACATTCTCCCAACCAGGCAATAACTTCAGCCTTGGTAACACCAGGGAGTGTAGCCTCTTGGTAAAATCCGGTATAAAAAAGCCATACACGAGCCATCAAGGCTTGAGCTGCCCAAACAGTAACACGACCTTCTTCTGTTGAAGAATAAGGCACTTTCGGTAATAGCTCGATGGCTGTTTTTAAGTCTAATGTAATTTGTCCGTAAATCTCTTCCGTGCTGGCAGCTGGCAAGTTAACTGCTTCTGTAGTAATTTTTAGCGGCACATTTCCAAAAAGAGTTGTCAATCGGTAAAAAAAGAAAGCTCTTAAGAAAAGGGCTTCTCCCTTGTATTGTTTTTTCAGATTGGCACTTACAACATTGTCACTGAGCAGATCCATATTTTCAAGGGCAAAATTTGCGCGGTGAATTCCTTCGTAAGTTACTTCCCATGTATGAGACAACATTTCGTTATCGGAATACATCATGGCTTCGTACGATTGAGCCTTAATATCGTTAAGACCACCACCGCCTAATTTCTCGTCACTGGCTACTTCACAAACAAACAGGTAACTTTGATCAACATTACGCTGTTCGTTATTCATGGTGGTGTATATACCTGCCATCATTTGTTTGGCATCATCAGCTGTCTGAGGAAAGTTATCCGAAGTTTTTTGAGTGAGTGGCTCCAATTGCAGAAAATCCTCTGAGCAACTACTCAACATCGCAGCAGCAATGATTAAATATGCTATTTTTTTCATAATCATCTCAAATAAGTTTATTAGAATTTCAAATTAAATCCCACCATATAAGTTTTTGGAGCAGGATAAAAACCAAGATCAATACCTTGTACAAAACTTTGTCCGTCTCCATAACCTACTTCAGGATCTAAGCCAGAATAGTCGGTAAAAGTAAATAAGTTACGTCCTGCGACAAACATGCGAGCCTGCGACAGTGGCAATTCAGGCAATAACTTCTTAAAGTCATAACCAAGGGTTATATTCTGAATTTTAACAAAGTCACCATCTTCAATGTATAGCTCAGATATATTCAAACGGTTGGTACCATTACCTGCAGTCATGCGAGGAATTTTATTGGAAGTTCCTTCACCATGCCAACGACCCAATATATCGGTGGTATAGTTATGGAACTCGTTGTCACCAAATGAACGATACGACTTCAGTATTTGATGGCCAAAAGCACCATTACCACTCATTGAGAAATCAAATCCTTTGTAGGCAAAATTAACGCTGAAACCAATTCTAACATCGGGATGAGGATTACCAATCATGGTTTTATCAGCTGTGGTCACTTCACCGTCACCATTTACGTCAGAGAAAATAACATCCCCTGGCTGAGGATTAGCCTGTAGGAAGCCATGAGTCCAGTTGGCAATTTGTTGTTCATTCTGGAAAATTCCTTCTGTTTTGTATCCATAAAAATAACCTGCAGGCATTCCTTTTTCAACTCGCCAAACCGGGTCGGTACCTTGTGAAATAACACTCGGATCACTTGCATAAAAACCAGTATTGTCACCAAATTTGGTAACTACATTTTTATTTTTAGAGATATTGAATTGGGCTCCATAAGTAAATTCGCCCACATTGTCATTCCAGCGTAATGCCAGTTCAAATCCTTTGTTTTCGATATCACCAGCATTGGCAAACGCAGCTACAGGACCCATAATATCCGAAACATTAGGACGAACCAACCAATCTATGGTGGTCTTGACATAATAATCGAACGATCCCTGAAGTCTTGAACTTAAGAAATGAACATCCATACCAATATCCAATTGCTCAGAAGTTTCCCAAGTAATGGCAGGATTTGGGAGTACAGCTGGATAACCACCTAATTGCATTTTAGAGCGATCGTTTCCAAATCTGTAGTTATTTTCAGCATCAAAACCAATGAGGCTCAAAAACTGATAAGAATCAACATTGGCATTACCGTTTTGTCCCCAACTGGCTCTTAACTTCAAGAAATCAACCACGCCATTGTCGTCCAGAAAACTTTCTTCGGTCATTACCCAACCGCCGGAAATTGATGGAAAATAACCCCAACGATTACCTTGTGCAAAATTAGAAGATCCGTCAGCACGCATTACCAAAGTAAGCAAATACTTTTCTTTGAAGTCGTAATTAACTCTTCCAAAGTAAGAAGCAAGAGCTCCTCTTCCATTGGGTGCCCCCCCAATACTAGTTATACCGGATGTTAACCCATCAGTATTGTCAAGATAAGCGTATTCATAACCAATAAAAGTTGGATTGGCGTTGGTGGCACTCATATTGGTTCCATATCCCCATTTTTCCGCAGATTGTCCTACCAACACATCAAAATTATGCAAATTCACTTTAAAGCTGTAATTCAATGTATTTTCAAGAGTCCAACGGTATCCGCTACCTGCATTTTGTGTAATTCTACCCGGTGTCATAAATGCATCACCAGCCAAAAAATATTCAGGTTGGTAGCTACGATAAGAATCTGCATGCATTCTGTATCCAAAGTTAGTTTTCCAAACCAAGCCATTTATTGGTTGTATTTGAAGATAGGCATTACTATTCAGGTTATAATTTATGGTCTCATTCTGACCACGATTTAAATCCATCAAAGCCAATGGATTATATATTCGAGATGATAATCCTTCAAGACCTGAAGCCTGAAGATCTTGTCTAGCATAATACTCACCTTTATCATTGTATACAGGTACCAAAGGATTTCCTGTCATCATGTTACGAACGTCGTTAGAATACATACCACCAATGGCAATACCACTTCTTTCGCGATAGCTGTAATTTAATGTTTGACCCATTTTAATGATGTCCAGTCCGTTTTTCTCATATAAAACATGGTCGCTGTTCAAACGCAAAGTATATCTGTCGCTTATGGGTTGAACAGGTTTTCCCAAAGTACCTTCTTGTGACGAATAAGAAAATCCCATTGCGAACACCGAATTTTCAGATCCTCCGGTTATATTAATAGAATGGTTTTGGATGGGAGCATTCTTATTCTCGGTTTCTTTCATCCAGTCTGTTCCTTGCCATCCATTTTGAATATCCTGGTATATACCAGGAATCATGGAAGCGAAATCAAGAGGATCTTTTCCTGAAATCACACGCTCCTCGTTGTAAATTTCTATAAACTGTTCAGCATTCAATAATTCAGGCATTTTATAAACATTCTGAACACCGTAAAAACCATCGTATGTTACCACTGTGCGTCCTGATTTACCACTTTTTGTGGTTACCAAAATTACACCGTTGGCAGCTCTGGATCCATAAATAGCAGCAGAAGCCGCATCCTTCAATACGTCGATCGATTGAATATCTGAAGGGTTGAGCGTATTGATATCTCCACCAGCAACACCATCAATCACATATAGTGGATTTGAATCACCAATGGTACCCAAACCACGAATATTGACTTTATAACCTTCACCTGGCATACCCGATCCTTGAGTAATGTTCACCCCTGGAGACATCGTCTGAATAGCATCTAATGCCTGAGTCGAGTTCTGACGTTGTAGATCATCTGATCCAAGGGAGAGGTTAGCTCCTGTCACTAGTTTCTTCTTTTGTACACCATAACCAACCACCACCACTTCGTCCAGGTCGGCCATATCAGGTACCATGTTCACTATAATGGTAGTTTGAGTGCCAACTGTGATTTCTTGAGTTTTCATTCCTATGAAAGAGAATACTAATACGGCATCGTCTCCAGGAACTGTTATTAAATAATTACCATCCATATCAGTAATGATTCCGTTGGAGGTTCCCTTTTCAAGAACTGTTACCCCAGGAATGGGCATGTTCTCATTGTCGTAAACAGTCCCGCTCACCTTTTTTTGGGCAAACACAGTAAAGCCTACAAACAAAAAAAGAAGCAAAATGAGATTTCTTTTTTTCATAAAATTTTGGTTTTATTTTTAAGCAATAAGTGTGAATTTTGATTAAAATATGTTAATTCCATCCACAAAGTATACTTTTCCATAATCGCTTAGTTTTAATATTGGATATCATTGGTGGGCGCTTAAAACCCACTGATTATTAATTGTTTATTTTTAAGTTCTTTGACATTTTTGTAATCGTATTTCGTAAGCACCTCTCTT
>NZ_JBNGOX010000024.1:0-85667 GCF_050589785.1 Carboxylicivirga caseinilyticus
CTTTTAGGGGAGGTTTGGTGGGGTATAATGAAAGTAAAGTTACAATTTGAAAGATTCCTTATTTGCAGAATCACTTTTTGGACACCCTCTTTTAATATAATGATCAAAGTGCCTTAATACTAATATTCCTGTAGTCGAGATGATGCATTATTTCACGAAGTAAAAGGATGACAGCAACATCCTTTGGGGTTATTTCAATACCTGAAATAACAGGAGAAGCTCCCATTACAATGTAGGCATATTGATTAAATAACTCTTCAACTCTTTGGCGCGAATAAATACTTTCCGTTAACCCATTTTTTAAAAATAAGTCTTTGATTCCCTTGTCTTCAGTAATTAAATTCTCATTAAAGCTTATTAATTCTTTCTTACTCATCAACTCATCTTCAATATAATTGATGGCATATTCTATATCTGATTCAGAAGGAATTTCATGCTTAAAGAATGTCTTTACAATATAATCAAATCCAATAGGTAAAGATATTTCATACGTTTCAGAATCTGATTTATAGAACTGAAATCGAACCTGATCATTATCTATCGTTATTCTCCGGGTATTATTTAATTTCTTCATAACATAAGTATAAAAAAGATTCTGCCGGAAAACCTGGCAGAATCTCTTCATTTTATCTAATTCTTAATAGATTACAACACTTGCTTTACCGATTGACTCAATGGTGTAGTTGGCCTTCCAATTAATTTGGACAACTGATGCCCATCATCAAATAAATCACCTTTTGATGCTCCAACATCCCAACTGGCAATAGCATCTGCAAAACCTTCCGGAAGACCGATACTCTTTAATATTTTTGCATATTCTGTTTCGGGCATATCACTGTATGGAATATCTTTTCCGGTTTGTTTTGAAATTTCAGCGGCTAATTCACTTAGCGTATAAGCTTCATCTCCTGCCAGTTCATAAACATTACCCTTGTGACTATCATCACTAATAACTACCGCAGCTGCCTCAGCAAAATCAATACGTGCCGCAGACGAAATCTTACCCTCACCAGCGCTACCTACGAATGCTCCAGCTCCAACTGCTCCAGGAATCGAACCAGTATAATTCTCACTATACCAGCCATTACGTAGAATAGTATATTCAATACCTGATTCCTTTAAAGCTTTTTCAGTTGCCAAATGTTCTCCAGCCAGATTTAAAGAAGACTGATCAGCATGTAATAAACTTGTGTATACAATCCACTTAATACCAGCCTTTTTAGATGCATTGATAACATTTTGATGCTGAACAGCTCGTTGACCAATTTCATTTCCTGAAATCAATAGCAAATAATCGATCCCCTCTAACTGCGATGCTAAACCTTCTGGTTTTGTGTAATCAAACGCCTTAGCAACCACACCCAAATCTTTTGCTTTTTCTGTATTACGCACCAAAGTAATAACATCTTCGCTTGCCACTCTTTTCTTCAATTGCTCAACAACCAATTGTCCTAACTGCCCAGTTGCACCTGTAACTCCTATTTTCATATTCTTATTTTTTAATTGTTTTATTATTGATTTTTATTTGATACAAATGTACAGCTTATGCATACCTGTTACAATTGACCTATGTTAAGAAATAAAACTGATGTTAGTACACTGATACTTTAAAGAAGAACATGAAAAGGGTTGATTGGTTTAAGAAATATCCTATCTGAAAAAGCACAAAAAAAATAGGGCATCCATTTTTTTGGACACCCTATTTTCTGTAATTATCTAATTTCTGAATATTTATTTCTTACGATTACGCCCAGCTAATTGTTGTTGCTTTTGCATATCCTCTAATCGTTGCTGAAATTTCGATTTTTTTGCAGGTTTCTTTTGATTGGCTTTTAATTTTGCCAATAAAGCCTCTTCATCAACAAAACGACGAATCAATAATGTTTGACCAATGGTTATTAAAGTTGAAATGAAATAATAATAGCTCAATCCTGCTGCATAATTATTAAAGAATACCAGGAACATTACCGGCATTAAGTACATCATACCTTTCATACCTGGCATTTGCTGTGTACTTTGAGTCATTTCCTGATTAATGTAGGTATACACAATATTTGTGATTGCCATTAATAAGGTGAACAGACTGACATGATTTCCATAATATTGAGTAATCAATGGAATATCTCCTGTCCAGGTAATGATTGCGTCGTAAGAAGATAAATCGGTTGCCCACAAGAAACTTTCGCCACGTAATTCAATTGATGCTGGGAAAAACTGGAACATAGCAAACAAAATCGGCATTTGGAATAACATAGGCAAACAACCTCCCATAGGATTCACCCCTGCTTTTCGGTATAACGCCATGGTTGCCTGTTGACGCTCCATTGCTTTTTCTTTCGGTATCTTATTATTTATCTCCTCTATCTGAGGCTTTAACACCTTCATTTTAGCTGTAGATACATACGATTTGTATGTGAATGGGAAGATAATCAGCTTAATAAGTATGGTTAATATTAAAATGATCAAACCATAATTACTAAAATATCTCTCAAGAAAATGGAATAC
The DNA here is from genome assembly GCF_050589785.1 of Carboxylicivirga caseinilyticus. Lineage (NCBI taxonomy): Bacteria > Pseudomonadati > Bacteroidota > Bacteroidia > Marinilabiliales > Marinilabiliaceae > Carboxylicivirga > Carboxylicivirga caseinilyticus. The sequence continues at coordinate 2,506 of NZ_JBNGOX010000024.1, forward strand.
CTCAATTACACCAAGGTTAATATATCGAAGGAAACTCCATCCTAAATAAACCAATTGACGTAGACCTAAATCGGCATATGGCTTTAAGGCTTTAAAATCATTCGGTCCGAAATAGAAATTAAAACTGTGCTGATCATTACCTGTAAAAGGAACGGCCACCATTGCGCTGGCATCCATTATTACAGGATGATTATCATCTTCAGGAGTAACCGCTTTTACATCACCACTTAAGAAATAATCACCAGAAATAAATACAGATGAAAAGAACTGGTCTTTAAATGCTACCCATTTCAGCTTGGTTCTTAATTCTTCCGATTTGGAACCACTGGCAGTAATATGATCTACATCATTCTCTGCAAAACGATAGTAAACACCAGAGTAACGACGCTCGAAACTAACGCCTTTTTCCTGAGCAGGAACTTCCATCTCCCAGTTAATATCCATCGATCCGTTAGGAGTCGCAATTACATTACCTAAGTTTTGTGTTGTTATATTAAAATCAACCATATAACCATCTTCAGGCAATACATAGGTGAAGATTAATTTACCTTCAGCAGCATTCACAACAAAATCTACCTTATTAGGAGATGTTTGAGGCAGTTCTGTAAAGTATAAATCATTTGTATGAAAGAATCTACTGTTGTGGGTAAAATTAAATCCAAACTTATTTTGATCACCGTCCATTAATATTACAGGACTCTCATCGTAGTTATGGTATTTTTTTAGTTCTACAGAATAAACACGAGCTCCCTTCGAACTCAGAACCATTTTAACTAAATCGTTCTCTAAGGTTACAAAAGTTTGCTCCCCTTGAGCTGCATCGGCCAATAAGCCAAACTTATTAGTCAACTCTTCAGCTATTGTAGCAGAATCTTTCTCAACAACAGCTTTAGTTTCAACCTCTACTTTTGCAGCATTGGCAATACGATCAGCCTCAGCCTTTTGTTCTACCAGATCAATAGAGTCTCGAACCCTTTTTTGTTCGGCAAGCTGTTCCTCCGATGGCTGATTCCACCACGTAAAGAACCCAAAGATGAGTACAATCAGTATTATTCCAGTTATCGAATTTCTATCCATTTTATGCTTGTTATAATTTTTATTGAGAAATGGCGGCTTTTATAAACGCCATAAAGATAGGATGTGGTTTTACCACCGTACTACTATATTCAGGATGGAACTGAACACCAACAAACCATTTGTGAGTAGGAATCTCCATAATCTCAACCAGTCCTGTATCAGGATTACATCCGGCAGCTTTCATTCCTGCTTTCTCATATGTTTCAAGGTATTCACTATTGAATTCATAACGATGACGGTGACGCTCATGTACCAGTTCTTTGCCATAAGCGGCAGCCGAATTGGTTCCGGGTGTTAACGCACATTCATAGGCTCCCAGACGCATGGTTCCACCCATCTCACTAACATTCTTCTGATCTTCCATCAGGTCAATCACAGGATTAGCAGTTGTGTGATTCATCTCTCGTGAATTAGCATCAGGTAAATTTAGCACGTTTCGCGCGTACTCAATAACAGCACATTGCATCCCTAAACAAATACCCAGGAATGGAATATTGTTTTCACGTACATATTTAACTGCATCCAGTTTACCTTCAATTCCTCTGTGACCAAATCCCGGTGCTACCAATACTCCATCCAATCCGCCTAATTTTTCGGCTACGTTTTCGGATGTTAAGGTTTCAGAATGTATCAGTTCAATTTTCACCTTACGATCGTTGTAGGTAGCTGCATGGATCAAAGCCTCAATTATTGACTTATATGCATCTGCCAACTCAACATATTTACCCACCAAACCGATTTTTACTTCTTTGGTGGCTTTACTCATTTTCTTTAAGAAACCTCTCCACTCTTTCAAAGCGGGTTTCTCATCGATAGGTAATTGCAATTTTTCCAAAACAATCTCATCCAAACCTTCTTCCTGCATCTTAACAGGCACTTCATAAATGGTTTTAACATCGATGGATTGAACAACCGCTTTTGGATTAACATTACAGAAAAGTGCTACTTTTTTACGGATATCAGCTGCTAAATCGTGTTCGGTACGTAATACCAAAACATCCGGTTGAACTCCTGTTTCCAATAATGCTTTTACGGAGTGTTGGGTTGGTTTTGTTTTCAACTCACCCGAAGAATTCAAATAAGGAACCAGAGTAAGGTGAATAACAGCCACACGGTTACCCAGCTCCCACTTTAACTGACGAACAGATTCAACATATGGTAATGATTCAATATCACCAACTGTTCCTCCGATCTCAGTAATTACAACATCGTATTTATGCTTGGTACCAAGTAATTTGATGTTTCTTTTAATCTCATCAGTGATATGAGGAATAATCTGTACTGTTTTACCAAGGTAATCACCTTTACGCTCTTTGTTAATCACATTTTGGTATATGCGACCAGTAGTAACATTGTTAGCTTGCGAAGTAGGCACATTCAAAAAACGTTCGTAATGACCTAAGTCAAGGTCTGTTTCGGCACCATCCTCTGTTACATAACATTCTCCGTGCTCATATGGATTCAATGTTCCGGGATCTACATTTAAGTATGGATCCAGTTTTTGAATGGTTACACTATAACCCCTTGCTTGCAACAATTTAGCCAATGAGGCTGATATAATTCCTTTTCCCAAAGAGGAGGCTACACCCCCAGTGACAAATACATATCTTGTTTCTGACACAACAGTATTTTTAAATTATTAATCCATCAACTCTCACGAGTCAAAATTAAAAACCACAAAGGTAGAAAAATACCATCAAAAATTATGGATCATTATTGCTTTCAACAAAAAAAAGGTCGACTTTTTGCCGACCTTGTTATTTTATCACTAATCCATGTCTTCCAACATGTCCAACTTCTTATTGAGTAGTTTGATATTGCGGCGTCCCGTTTCAATTTTATGTTTGAAATCTCGAACCAGTGCTTCCGATTTCTTCGATTTGGCAAAAAAACCGATGTTATTTTCCCAAACAGTAATATCATTCTCAAGTTGCTTCAACTTATTGATAATCTTATTACGTTCCTGTGTGAGCTTATCACCCGCATAATCATTGGTTTTATAGTTCTCAATCTTATTACGGAACTTCTCTACATTTTTATGATACTCATCCAGATTCAGATTATCGAAATACTGATTGATCAAACCACGGAACTCTTGGTTTACACGATCTTTATCTTTAATTGGCACATGACCAATTTCGTTCCAACGATGTTGAAAATCCTGCAACTTTTCAAAGTTTTCTTCCGAATTTTCACTTGCTTCAAATGCAGCCACCTCTTTTATCAAGGCTTCTTTTAATTCCAGATTCTTCTCTTGTTCCTCATCTTTGTGATTGAAGAAATTGGATTTATGATCGAAGAATGCATCACACGCAGTACGGAAACGCTTCCAGATAATATCACTTTGTTTACGAGGTACAGGACCTATTTCCTTCCAGCGTTTCTGGATCTTAATAAATTCATCAGTTGTACGTTTCCAGTCGGTGCTGTTTTTCATAGCCTCAGCCTGCAAACATAATTCAGTCTTCAATTGCAGGTTAGTAGATTGCTCTGATTTATATGATTTAAAGAAATCACGCTTAGCATTAAAAAATGAGTCACATGCTGTGCGGAAACGATCGTATATCTTATTATTGTCTTTTTTAGGAGCAAAACCAATTGTCTTCCAAATATTTTGTAATTCAATTAATTCTTTACTCTTGGCCTCCCACTCTTTTGGAGTATGCAAATCAACAGTAATCAATGCTTCCGCCTTTTCACACAATTCCGTCTTTGCTTCGAGGTTCTTTTGCAACTGATCCTTCAATCCTTCAAAATATTCCTGGTGACGTTTGTTGATTAATGAAGTAGCTTCTTTAAAACGAGCCCATAACTCTTCTTTTTTATCATGAGGTACCGGACCAATTTCGCGCCATTGCTCATGATATTTCTGAAGTGTCTTAAAAGCTTTTACAATTGTTGGTTCCAACAATAATTTTTCTGCTTTTTCGCACAATTCAGTTTTAGCTTCCATGTTTTTCTTTAAGTCAAGATCACGAAGCTCTTTGTTTATTTTTATATAATTGTAAAAATTCTCAATATTATAGTTGTACGTTTCCCACATATCATGAACCTTATCTTGCGGAATAGGTCCGATATTGCGCCAACGTTGTTGCAACTCACGAAAAGCCTGGAATGTTTCATTTAATGACTCCTGACCATTGATAAGCTCTTTAATGGCCTCAATTACATCAAGCTTTGCATGGTAGTTACTTTGTCTTTCTTCCTCAATGCGTCGATTAAATTCAGCCTTACGGGCTTTGAAATCCTGAAGCATATCCTTCAGTTCAATCTCAAGATTATCAACCGGAGCGGCAAAATTCTCTTCCAACTCACCAGACTCAACAAACTTACGCTTAAGATCTTCCAGTTCAGCTTTATGTTTTTTATAAAAGGCAGATTTAATCTCTTCAACTTCCTCCTTAATTTTTTCAACAGGATAGTGTTTCAGAACATCCCTAAGCCTTTTAACCAATTGCTCTTTACTGAGCATAATATGATCAACCGACTCTAATTCAATCTCCTGTCCACCTTCTTCAGAAACTTGATCTGCAACCTCATCTGTTACAGCCTTTTCTTCTGTTGTTTCTTTAGTCTCAGCAACTTCTTCTTTTTCGGATGCTGTGTTTTCTGCCTGCATATTTTCAGATTCATTTTCTGAATTCAAACCATTCTCATTCTCAAGAGGTTTGTTTAGGTCATTTGCTTCCATAAGCTTTACGTTCTAATTCGCAGAATCCACTGATTCTGTCTCAATTCATTTATCTTACGAATATATTGTAATTCGCTTAAGTGACAAACTTTTTAGCTAAAAATAAGATATTACAGCCAAATACAAAGAAATGTAATTAGCAAATAGCTGAAATCAACATTTTGTTTGAACATTCTGAAAAAATACTCATTCTTTACAAAACTAAAACTTGGTGCAATATTATTATCTTTGCGCAAAATTTCAGATTGTCATGCGAATCGATATTCTTACTCTTTTTCCAGAAATGTTTCAGGGTCCATTAACTGAATCGATTATTAAACGAGCGGTTGAAAAAGGACTGGTAGAAATGCATTTTCATAATATCAGGGATTATTCGCTTGACAAACACAAAAAGGTTGATGATTATTCATTTGGAGGGGGTGCCGGCATGGTTATGACCATTCAACCCATTGCTGATTTAATTGATAAACTTAAGGCTGAAAGAGATTATGACCACATCATTTATGTAACTCCTGATGGTGAACGTTTTAATCAGAAAATTGCCAATACGTTGTCCTTATCCGGTAATATCATGATTCTTTGTGGCCATTACAAAGGAGTAGATCAACGCATACGTGATCATTATATCACACTGGAACTAACCATTGGCGATTATGTGCTGACAGGTGGCGAACTGGCGGCAGCAGTCATCAGCGATGCAGTTATCCGATTGATTCCCGGTGTAATGTCTGATGAAACTTCAGCCTTAACCGATAGTTTTCAGGATGGTTTGCTATCACACCCTGTATACACTCGACCTTCTGATTACAATGGATGGAAAGTACCAGATGTACTATTGAGCGGTAACGATGCTAAAATTGATGAGTGGCGCGAACAAAAAGCTTATGAACGAACTAAAAAAATCAGACCGGACCTACTTAATGATTAATGGTTAGTTATTTATTACAGACGGCCCTCTGGGCCTGATTCTTATGTCGCTATCTCATAGCACTTACGTACTATTCTTTTACATTCGTCCCTGACGGGCCTCAATCTTTCAAAAGCTAAAACACTATCCTTCTGTTAAATAACTAAACAATTTAACTTAATTTACCATTCACAATTTATCATTAACCATTAAAGTCATCGATTACACAAAACCTTATAGGTACAATAAGTGCACTTATCGGTGTCTTCGGCTCCATTAAACGGAATAGTGTCGTCGTAAATTTCTTCCAGTAAATGCTCAAGATTGGCTTTAAATTCTTCTTTTACAGATTGCAGCAGTATTGGATTCTTAGTGCTTCTGCCCTCTTTCAAATACAGTTTGGTATCGTAGTTGGCTTTAAAAACATCGCGTACCCAGATAACGGATGGCTGTTTGGGGACCATTGCATTCTCTGTTTCATCCAGAATTAAGGAGTATAATAAAGTCTGGAAAATGGCTTTATTTTTTTTATGCTTATCTGTATCAAAAAGCTCTTCTATCGAATTAACTTCAGCTACTCCCGAGCCGGTTTTATAATCCATAACATTCCAGATACCATCCTTCTCCTCAAGACGGTCAATGATACCACCCAATTTAAGATGTAAACCATTAGTGGTAGTATAGTTCCATTCAACATGTTTTTCAAGATCAATAATTGTAAACGGAGTCTTTTTCTTCTCCAGTTTAAGAAATTGTAACAGATAACGCTTAATCACTTCAAATACCATTACATTTCGTCCCTGTATCTCTGCAAACGACTGTCGTCCCTGGTCGTAATCCATCAAATATTTGCGAAAACCATCTTTTATAAGCTGGTCGATCAAAACTGTATTTTTTAGCCAGTAATCAATGTCATCAGATTGTATTTCCTTTCCGGCTTTCCCTTTGTAAAGATTTTCAACTGCATCATGAAAAATCAAACCAAAAATACGGGCATCTGCCTCCTCCGTTATCTCGTCAGGCTCTTTTATACCAACAATCTTCTGATAAAAGAATCGCATGGGACATTCAATATAAACCGAAAGAGCACTGGGTGAAAGAAGCTTTTTACCATTCGTTGTAAATAAAGACAATCGTTCCTTCACTTCTTCTTTCTTACTGGCTGCCACAACAGGAGGATTGAGAAGTGAAACCTGCCCGGAGAGGGTTCGCATATTTATCTTGGCATTAAACTCATACTTAAGCTGATACAAATAACGACTCATCTCATTGGATTTCATTCCCTGCGCTCCGGTTGAATACAGTACTTCAACCTTTTTAGCCCTGTGAATCAGACGAAAGAAATAATAAGAAAAGATGGTATCCTGAAACTCAATGGTTGGTAAATCAAATCCCGATCGTAAAGTTGCAGGAATAAAAGTATTTGGAGCCGATGTTCGTGGAAATACACCTTCATTCAAATCCAGAATAATCAACTTATCGAAATCCAGGGCACGTGTTTCCAGAATTCCCATCACCTGAAGACCAGCCAATGGTTCACCCCTGAATGGTACTGTTTGAAACTCTGCCAGCTTTTTAAACAGGCGAACCCATGTTTTGGTATCAATATCAGCCTGAGCATTCTGCTCCAGTAAATCCTGTAGTCGTATTATACATTTCTGAAGAGCAAAAATAAACTCCTTCTCCAGCACCTTATTTTCGTCGGGTTGTAAGAGTTCGTAAACTTTCCCCAAAATATCAATCAGATAGGCCGACAATTCAGAACCCGTGCTCACCTTAACAAAAATGCTTTTAAAAAGTTCGTTAATATGCAAACTATCAGCCTTTACAAAGATGGCATTGTTTTTCACCAATTGTTTGTGTAATCGACGCGTATCGGCTTCGGCCAACATTGAAATATATTGCTGTTGCAACAATGGTAAAACATGACGATGATACATCCATACATCACTACCACTTCCTTTTCTGATCTGTTGTTGCAGATTCAATAATAACTCAATCAAACCATAAGCCGGAGTATGATTCAGTGGGTAACCCATGGTCACATTCACCTTGTCAACTTTAGGAGGAATACCATGTAAAACAGGCATCAGTAATGTTTCATCAGCCAACACTACCGCCGATTTCATTTCACTCACATATTCTTCATCCAAAAACTGATGAACCGATTTTAACTGCTCGGTAGGATTTGCAACTGCTGTTATAGTAATCTCAGGCCCTTCGGAATTCAATGGCATACTAAAATCCTTGGGTGATGGAAACTGAAGGAGATTTTCTTCAATAAAGAATCCAGGCCCCCGACGTTTGATCTTAACTTCTTCGTCCTTCTCCATCATCCATGGTGAATAATCCCAGAAGAAATCAGCTTTTTGCTTTTTTTGCAATTGTTTCATCAAACGATGCTCAGAAGGTGTTAGGGCATTAAGTCCAACGAAGATTACTCTATCCCATTTAATATCGACATCTACGCCAATTATTAGCTTTTCTGCAATTAAGCGATACACCATTCCTTCGTAGGCCAGGTTATCCTTTTGTAATTCTTCGCGATAAGCTTTATAAACCTTTGGAATTTGTTTCCATGCTTCTAAAAAATAATCCTGATGTTCTGATCTTTTCTTCTGCTCAAATGCTCCCCAAAAGGATTGAATTGCTTCCAGCTGTCTTTCGCTCAAATGCGAAAAGTCGTCATCCAGTTCCTTTAATGATATAAGGTTAGAAAAAAGTTGTTCGACTGAAACAAGGTATTTATCTATATCATCAAAATCGTTCAGTAACATTTCGCCCCAGGGTAAGAACTCTTCAAAACTGACTTCTTTACCGGTTACTTTCACATAAACCTTGTGCAGTGTGAACAATAATGTAATATTATCGGCAACAATTGATGACGACAAAGAAGCGAATAAATCGTTAACAGTAATGATCTTTGGCGACCACATAGGATCTTTAACTAACTGCCTCAGGTAGTTTGTAAAAAAAATACCTGCCCTTTGACTGGGAAACACGAAACAATATTTCGACAAGTCTGTTTTTTGATAATAATAAGAGGCAATGGAGTTAAGGAATCCTGATGTCATAAGTTTATTTGATTTTGTCGGATGAAATTAAACATTTGTATCTTAAAATAAACATAACTGACGGATATTAGAGTGCATTTTAATTAACTTTGATGCCCCATAAGCAGAACCTACTGTTCTGAATAATTAATTATAATCAATAGGAAACTAAATTCTTATGGATAAATTCTCTTTCGTTGGCAACAGTAATATAGAAGCCATCGATCAATTATACCAACAGTATAAAAACGATCCTGAATCGGTAGATGAAAGCTATCAACGTTTTTTTCAGGGATTTGACTTTGCTCTCAAAAACTATCAGCAACCCAATGGATCAGGCCTTGTAGATAAAGAGTTTCTTGTAATTGAATTGATACATGCCTATCGACAACGAGGTCATCTTTTTACCAAAACCAATCCCGTCCGCTCACGTCGTAAGTACTATCCAACTCTTGACATTGAAAATTTCAAGTTATCTGAGAAGGATCTCGACACAGAGTTCCTGGCCGGTAATGAAATAGGAATTGGTAAGGCTCCACTTCGAAAAATCATCGAGCACTTACAACAAACTTATTGTCAGTCGGTAGCGGTGGAATATCTATACATTCGACATCCCGAAGTAGTAAGCTGGTTAAAAGGTAAAATGGAAATGGTGCGTAATACTCCACAGTTTAGTGCTGAAAAGAAAAGAAAGATCTTCCACCAACTAAATATGGCTGCAGGTTTCGAGAATTTTATTCATAGAAAATTTGTGGGGCAAAAGCGATTTTCGCTGGAAGGATCAGAGGTTCTCATACCAGGTTTAAGTGCCATCATAAATAAAGGTGCCGAACTGGGTGTGGAAGAAGTGATGATTGGAATGGCTCACCGTGGTCGATTAAACGTGTTGACCAATATATTGCAAAAGCCCTATAAAAATGTATTCAAAGAATTTAATGGGGATGAATACGAAGAAGGTATTTCTCTGGGTGATGTTAAGTATCATTTGGGATACAATAATGAAATAGAAACCGAAACAGGTAAAAAAGTCAAAGTTAACCTGGCTCCCAACCCTTCGCATCTCGAAACAGTTGCTCCAATTATTGAAGGAATTTCACGATCAAAAATCGATCATCAATACAATCAAAACTACGATAAGGTAATACCGGTAGTTATCCATGGAGATGCAGCAATTGCTGCTCAGGGTGTTGCCTACGAGGTGGTACAAATGGCCCAGTTACCTGGATATAAAACAGGAGGAACCATTCATCTTGTTATTAACAACCAGGTTGGTTTTACTACTAATTATCTCGATGCCCGCTCATCAACCTATTGTACAGATGTTGGTAAAGTAACCCGATCACCGGTTTTTCATGTGAATGGCGACGATGTTGAAGCTTTAGTATATGCTGTTGAACTGGCTATTGAATTTCGTCAGAGTTTTAATTCTGATGTATTTATCGATATACTCTCGTATCGTAAATATGGACATAACGAAGGTGATGAGCCACGTTTTACACAGCCAACTCTCTACAAAGCCATTGCCAAGCATCCTAATCCAAGGGATATTTACAATTTGAAACTTCAACAGGAAAAAGTAGTTTCGAAGGAAGATGCTCTTAAAGAAGCCGATTTATTTAATCAAAAACTGGAAGATGCATTAGCTGAATCTAAAGAGATAGATAAGGTTATTATTCAACGCTTCTTACATGATGATTGGAAAGAATACGATTATTCTACCGACGAAGATTTTGTTGCATCACCTGAAACAGGTATCGATAAAGATAAGGCTTTATACTTATTGGAGCGCATCAATCATCTTCCTGAGAACAAGAAGTTCTTCAAAAAGCTTGAAAAAATTGTTCAGGACCGAAAATCAATGGTTGAGAATGATAAACTTGACTGGGCTTTGGGTGAACAACTTGCCTATGCTTCATTGCTGACTGAAGGTCATCCTGTACGGATAAGTGGTCAGGATGCAGAACGAGGCACTTTTGCTCACCGCCATGCTGTTATGACTGTGGAAGACAGTGAAGAGCGTTATCGTCCATTGCAATTTATTTCTGAAGATCAGGCACCATTTGAAATTTACAATTCGCTCCTTTCTGAGTATGGTGTGATGGGCTTTGAATATGGATATGCTTTGGCTAAGCCAGGCGGCTTAACTGTTTGGGAAGCTCAGTTCGGCGATTTTTATAATGTTGCTCAGGTTATCATCGACCAATACATATCTTCAGCCGAAGAGAAATGGGGTTTGATGAATGGGTTGGTACTATATCTTCCTCATGGTTTTGAAGGTCAGGGACCGGAGCATTCAAGTGCCCGTATAGAAAGATTCTTATCGTTGGCAGCCCGTAACAATATGCAAATTGTTAACTGTACTTCTCCAGCCAACTTTTTCCATGTTTTACGTCGTCAAATCAAACGTAACTTCAGGGTTCCTTTGATAATATTTACTCCTAAAAGTCTGTTGCGACATCCGAAATGTATTTCTTCTGTTGAGGATTTCACAAAAGAAGGTTTCAAAGAAGTAATTGATGACAACAATGTTGAAGTTGAACAAGTAAAAAGAGTTGTTTATTGCTCTGGTAAGATTTATTACGATTTACTTGCTCGCAAAGAAGAACTGGACGCTACAGACATTGCATTAATCAGAATAGAACAGCTTCATCCTTATCCAAAAAAGCAGGTTGAGGCAATCAACAAAAAATACAGTAATGCATTATTGCATTTGTGGGTTCAGGAAGAGCCTGAGAATATGGGAGCCTGGTATTACATCCAGAATAAAATGAAAGATATAGAACTGGTACCTGTTGCACGTTTATCAAGTGGTAGCCCTGCTACCGGATTAAATGGCCTGCATGTTATTGGTCAGAATGAAATTATCAATAAAGTTTTCAAAAACTGTCATTGTGCCCGTAAACAGAAATACTGCGGATTGCAATGTGTTGAAGGATTATCAAGAAAAGAAATTCTGAAACAGCATAAATATTTTGAAGAACCACCAAGGTTCTCTATCTAAATTATCTGAATAACCGTTTCAGACTAAGGTCTGTAATGATACAAACTTTGAAATATGATAGTTGAAATAAAAGTCCCTACACCAGGAGAATCCATCTCGGAAGTTGAGCTTGCCAGCTGGCTGGTTTCTGATGGTGATATTGTTGCAAAAGATCAGGAATTAGCCGAGATTGAATCGGATAAAGCAACACTTGCTTTAATAGCTTCTGAAGCTGGTAAGATTAAAATTTTGGTAGAAAGTGGTGAAACAGTAGCTGTTGATTCAGTTGCCTGTTCTATTGACACTGATTTTGCTGGCGAGGCTCCTTCAACTTCTCAGGCCGAAACTTCAAAAGATGATTCCCCCGAAGTGGAAGTTAAGAAAGAGGAAATTAATAAAGAATCAGCAAAACCTGTTCAGGAAAAAACATCACAATATGAAAAGGCCAAAGTATCTCCATTGGCTAAAAAGATGATGGAAGAAGCTGATTTATCTGTTGATGATGTAATTAACGGATTAAAGAGAATCTCTTCTAAAGAGGTGGAATTGGCTAAAAATGCGCCTACCACTTCAGATTCAGGTAACAGCAAATCAGCCTTTATTTCATCTGATGCCAGCAGGGAAGCACACCGTCAAAAAATGACGAACTTAAGAAAGAAATTAAGTCAGCGTTTAGTTTCTGTAAAAAATGAAACGGCTATGCTTACTACCTTCAATGAGGTTGATATGTCGGCTGTAATGGCACTTAGAAAAAAATATCAAAACAAATTTATCGATGCTCATGGTGTAAAACTGGGCTTTATGTCCTTCTTCATTAAAGCGGCTTCACTGGCACTTAAACATCATCCAATGGTGAATGCAATGATTGATGGTGAAGAAATTGTAATGCCCGAATATCATGATGTTTCAGTAGCTGTGCAGACTCCAAAAGGCTTGATGGTTCCGGTTATCAGAAATATTGAAACATTACAGTTACACGATATTGAATTATCCTTAAAGAATCTGGCTGAAAAAGCGCGAACCGGAAAGATCAGTATTGAAGAGATGAGTGGTGGTACATTTACGGTGACCAATGGCGGTGTTTTTGGATCGATGCTAAGCACTCCAATTATTAACCCTCCACAGTCGGCTATTATGGGTATGCATAATATTGTTGAACGCCCCGTTGCGGTCAATGGCAGAGTTGAGATTCGTCCTATTATGTATCTGGCCCTCTCCTACGATCACAGAATTATAGACGGTAAAGATTCTGTTGGATTTTTAGTTAAGGTGAAAGAAATGATTGAAGATCCGGCCAAACTGCTGCAGGGTGGTTATAATCCTGAAGAGCTGGTATTAGGACTTTAGAATATTGACAGAAAATAAAAACGGGATCTCAAAAATTGAAATCCCGTTTTTTTATGTCATAATTCTTAATTATCTGATTCGATCCATCGACTTAATCAATGCTTCATCTTTTCCAATTGATCTGATGGCTAAAAAGGTTAATATTAAAGCCACAATTGGGAAAACCATCGGTAACTTATAGGATATCTCTGCGGATAGATTCTTTGCTACCTGTGAACCAAGGAAATAAATCATTCCTGTAGTACCCAACAACAATCCCATATTTAAACCACCTAACCTAATTTGAATTAATCTTTTCTTATAAAGAAAAATGTTTACAAATGAAATTAATGTAGTAATGGTAACCAATATAGCTAAAGCCAGTGTTGGTGTTGTCAACTGCTCGCTATCAGCCAATCCCCTGTATAAAAGAGTATATGAACCCTCGTTATTAGCCAGCTCAGCCAATGGTACAAAAAACATGCTTCCTGTTAACAAACCACTGATAAGCAAATAAATTGATTGAATACGTTGTATCATTTTCTAATCTTTTCTTTTAAGAATGCGAATTTACTATTTAGCTCTTAATACCACAACAAATATAATGAATGCATTACCCATAGAGAAGATTAAGCATTGATTAAAACCAAACTGTGTTAATTGAAATTACAGTCCTAATTTGATTATGAATAAATATGCAGATTGATATTTTAAAATTGTAATATACAGTTTACAATTTACTACTTTATTCGTAACCTGATCATTTGATGCAAATCTTATATATTCTATTTATTTGAATAATAATTCAATTTTACCATCTATCTCAATTGTACTAACAGACTGCTATTCGATCCTTTTTAATTCCATATTTAGATATGTAAAATAGCTTGTAGTCAGCATATTCATGTTAATTTAATTTTAATTTCTCGATTAATTTTCTATATTTATTACTCAGTATTGTGTCACTTAAAACTTTTCATTATGAGTACAGCGACAATAACATTTAATCAGCTCAGGAGAATCAAAGACAGTCTGCCTGACGGAAGTATCAAGACTATTGCAGAAGAACTGCACCTCGACGTAGAGACTGTAAGAAATTACTTTGGCGGTGCCAACTACGATCGAGGGAGAAGCGTAGGAATTCATATCGAGCAAGGACCGGATGGTGGAATTGTGGAACTGGATGATACTACAATATTAGAAATGGCCCGCGACATTATTAGTCATCAAGGTAAAATGGCTGAAAGTTAGATGTAATATTCAACTATATATTAAAAAAGCGCCTTACCGGCGCTTTTTTACTTTCTGCTATTTTATAAATTTCTCCCGGTTCTGAAGATTTAACAACCCCCATAATCCTGCTATTACTGAAATAATAGACCAGGTTCGGATATGCTTGATAACAATATTCGCCCAAACAGCCTCACTCATATCATTGGGCAGTTCAAACGGATTTAAAAACAGATTCCAGGCATTATTTCCTAAAAAAGCCATAGTAAACCAGGCTATCAATCCAATAATTACCACAACTACTGCCGTACCATTCCCATTCTTTACAATTGTACTAAAAAAGAAACCCATCATTCCAATAAATAGAACCGGTATCATTAATCGTAAGGTCATCTCCCACTTAGGCACATTGATTAACAAAACGCTACTCAACGATGCCATAAGAAATACAAACCAGAAAACGATAAAAAATGAAATAGCCAGACGAAACAGCCAGATCTTATACCGGTAATTCGGAATTCCAAACAAAATTTCAAGAATGCGGGCATCTTCATCATTCTGAATACCGTATGATGTTGGAAAGAAAATAAGTAAGAAAGCAGGAAACATCAGCTGATAATATACACCCTGAACACTGATACTATCAGATGCAAACAAGTTAATGGAAGTAACCAGTAAATAGAATATCAATGAAGCTCCCAGAAAATAAACGAACTTATTACCAAAAACCACTTTTAAATTGTATTTCACAAAAGTGACAAAGGTGCCGCTTATTCTCTTACTTATATTTTGTTTTAAGTTATTCATTCGCTCTAAGTTTAAAAAGTTTGAAATTCATGCAGGTTACGTTAAACAGCCTGCTGACTCAATTCCTCATTTTTTAATAACCAGATATAAGCATCTTCAAGCACAGCCTGAACAGGAATAGCATCTTCCGTAGGCTTTTCTTGAGCCAGACACCGAACCCGTATCTTATCACCGTCGCGCATATGATGAACGATGGCAAACTTCTTATTTACTTCTTCAAATTGCGAAGCATCTACATCAAAGTGCCATACTTTTCCTTTTGCAATATTTACCATCTCACTTGGAACACCCCAGTATTTGAGATCACCTTTCTTCATAACCGCCACCTGGTTACACGAGCTTGAAATATCCTCTATAATATGCGTTGAAAACAATACCACACGATCGCGACTCAACTCCACCAACAAGTTACGGAAACGAATTCTTTCGCGGGGATCCAGACCAGCTGTTGGTTCATCAACCACAAGAATTTTAGGCAAATGAAGCAGAATCATTGCAATACCTATACGTTGTTTCATACCGCCGGAAAACGATCCAATTTTATCATCTTTTCGCTCCCACATATGAACTGATTTCAATACATATTTCAATCGCTCTTTACGTAAGGAATCTTGTTTAATACCACGTAACATGGCCTGATAATCCAGAAATTCAAATGCAGACATATTCTCATACGTACCAAATTCCTGAGGTAAATAACCTATCAAACCTTGCAATTCCTCTCTTTTTTCAGAAGTATCAAACCCATTGATATAAACCTTTCCGTAACTCTGATCAAGAATACCGCAGATGATTCGCATCAGAGTTGTTTTACCGGCTCCATTAGGGCCCAACAGACCAATCATACCTGTTTTGATATCCAGTGAAACACCTTTTAATGCTTTAAATGGCGTTTTCTCTTTGCCAATCAAAGGTATCACTCTTAACAAGCGATAATAGCTTCTGCGAATTCCGGCAAAACGACCGGTTACCCTTTCAATATTTGTTTTTTCTCTTTTTAGTTTCCTTCCTGAACCTATCAATGCCAATAATCCATACCAGATTAATGTGATACTAATAGCTGTTGCCAACGAATCCCAATGGATGTAATAAGCAACTGCACTTATAAGAGGATAGATCCATTTGATGATAAATACAAATCTCTTGTCCCACTTTTGCTTAGTTTCTGTCTGTCTGCTATACCTCCAGTGAATAGCTATTGAATGATAGATAGACTGCAAAATAAAATAATCAAGAATGAGAAAGACCAGTCCCACAAATTTGGAATCGAGATACCACCATGTGAAATAGATCATAAATCCCATTAATGGTAATTGCCAAACCAGTTTTTTCAGGCTGTCTTTTAAATTTACATCTTTCTCTGCCAGTAATTCTTTTTGTTTTGCTTCTCGCGACTTCCATTCTCGGGTAAATCTACCATCCCTATCGTAAACCTTAACCAGGTTACGCACCGTAATGGTCACATCCTCATCCTGAGCTATCAATTCACTATTAGCCATACGTAATGAAGAACGCACAAAATAAACGACAGCCGGCACCCCTGTTAATATCAGAACATAGTAAAGTAACTGCCAGGCAAACGAAACATCCGACCAATAATAAACCGCTCCTAAACCAAAAATCCAACTTAGGAATATAACAAGCTTTAGTTTCAATGGTAATGATCTGATCCAATCCAGTGAATGTTCAAATCCAAAGGCGAATGTTGGCATAAATACCAACGTAAGTAAGGTACTAAAGCTTAACCCTCCAACCACTGTGATTGCAAATGGAGCACCTAAAATACTCACATACTCTGATTTACCCATTGCTAACGGCATCATGGCAATAATGGTGGTAATGGCCGTAATAGTAATCGGGCGTATACGAGATATGCCGGCCTGAATCAGAGCACGGGCATGTCCATAACCCTCTTTACGTAATTGTCTTGAATAGTCAATCAATAAAATACCATTATTAACGACGACTCCCAACAATATTAAAAAGCCAATAAAGCTGTTATAATTCAAGAGTGAATTACCCGTTAATACCAAAGCAAGCAATGATCCAATTGCTGCCAATGGAACTGAAAACAGCATAACAACAGGTGCTGTAAATGATTCAAATACAGAAGCCAATATCATAAAAATGAGAATCAGTCCCACCAATGCCAGAAATTTATAGTCGGCAAACATATCTTCTTCGTGTATCACATCCACTGAAACAGATGTTGGTAAAGGAACAGTGGCAACCAAATCATCCACCTGCTGACGGGCATCTTCCAGCAAAACTTTTGATTCATTTACCTCATCGGAAAAGCGATATCTGACCTCTATTTGTTTTTCCTGATTTACCCTTAATATTTCAGAGCGACCGGAAGCATAATTGATCTCAGCAAAATCGCGCAAAGGAATAATGGTATTGCTTGATGTGGTGATATTCAACTTCTGCAACTCTTCCATAGTTTTAGCAGGAATCTCTGTCTGCTCAGGATTATCAAGCGTTTTCATGATGATGTCATAGGTTTCGTTATTCACCTTTAACTGACCACCCGAAGTCACTTCACCCCTGAAGGTAGATAATTCCGACATCACATTCTGAGGAGCCACATTATATAATCCCATCAGATAAGAATCCATGTTCAGATGAACCTCCGGACGATTATTGGAAGTGGAAATATTGACACGTTGCATGTTATCAATATTATTTTCCAGATAATATTTTACATCATTTGCCACCATCAGCATCTGATCATAATCCTCACCTTTAATTACCACTTTCTCTTCCTGCTCTCCCAAACCCAGCATCGTCAGCATACCTGCACCGGGGTTCGTTCCAAAGCCGCCCCCTCCGCCACCAATAGCACTGGTAGATGTTTGAGTAAGACTTATCTCCCCTCCTTCAACATTACTGATACGTTGTTGAATATCCTGTTTGATTTCAGGAATAGTTCTTTTGGCAACACTTTTATAATCTTCCTGAAGCTTAACCGTCAAAGTAGCTTCTTCATCCTGTACACGACTGATCACATCCTGCTTCTCACCCAATCCCTCCAATCGTTTTTCAACCTCACGCACCACTAAATCCGTGTTGTCAAGAGTTGATCCTGAAGACATATCCACACTGATATTAAATTCCGGAGTTTCAGCCTCACGGGCTGTTGTCATACTTACTCCCACAGAAATTAGTAACACAGCAAAAAAGATAATAACAACGGTTAGAATAGTAACAGCTGGTTTACGCAAGGTTGCCTTCAGAAGCAATATATAATATTGAACGATTCGGTTATGCAATGAAAGCTTTTCCAGTGCTTCTATCTTATGCTTCATAATACCTGAAAGGAATAAGTGACTGAGCATAGGAATAAGGAGCAGTGCTACCAGCAGCGAAACCATAAGTGTTGACACAATAGAGACACTTATGTGTCGGGCTACATCACGAAACATTACATCCTGTGAAAAAACGAATGGCAGAAAAACCGAAATAGTAGTTAATGTAGCCGCTGCTACTGATCGCCACACCTCTTTGGTTCCCTTTATTACACTTTCGTCGTTGGAGTATTTCCCCTGTGAAGCAATGCGATAGATATTTTCCATGACCACCACACTGTTGTCGAGCAACATACCTATTGCTAAAGCCAATCCAACCAGTGTTAAAACATTGATGGATATATCAGCGGCAAAGAAAAAGTTGAAGGCTCCATACACTGATAAGGGAATAGACAGCATAACCATGCCCACCAGAGGAATGTTATTCAAGAATATCCAAAGGATAAATAAGGCCAGAATACCACCCAGGATAGCCAGTTCAATAATGCTATCCAGGTTTTCTTCCATGGTTTCAGCCGAATTGGTTTCAACGACCAGCTCAATACCTTTGCTTTTATATTCCTGATTAATCTTATCAATCAGGTTAAGCGTAGTATGAGATAACTCAATCAAATTGACTTGCGAAGCCTTGGCCATTGTGATTGAAACTGTTTCCAGTCCATTCACACGACTATAAGAATCTTCCTCTTTTACGCCAAAATTAATGGTTGCTATATCCTTTAATAATACGGGCCCATCAGACTTAACAACTATATTTCTGATTTCATCAATCGAATTGTAATCTGCTTCGGCAGTAACATAAAACCTTCTGCCATCTTTGATAACCTCACCTGCAAAAATCTTTTCATTCTGCCCCTGGGTTATCATTTGTTGTATCTGACCCGAAGTAATATTATAACTATCCAGTACATTCTGATTAAAAATAATTTCAACTGACTTTTGCCGGCCTCCATTAACCTGAACGCTGGATATACCATCAATACTCTCAAGCTGTTCCAGTAAATCCTGCTCAATAATGTTACGGATTCGGTCAACTCCACCTTCTCCACGCACCTGAATGGTCATAAACTGGTTGTTCACCTGTTCCAGATCTGCTTTGATAACCGTTGCCATCATATTCTCAGGCAAGACGGATGATGAACCTTCAATTTTTTCAACCAGTTTCAAGTAGGCATATTTAGTATTGGTCTCTTTGGTGAGATAAGCAAAAATAGTTGCACTACCCGGACTAATGCGGGTTTCAATCTTTTCAATTCCTTCCAGAGTACTGATCAATCCTTCAATAGGCACCACTCCCTCCTGCTCCATATGCTTTGGATCAAGCTGGGTTGTTGCCCTCACGTTGACAAAAAGCATAGGAAACTCTGTATTAGGTATCAATTCGAACGAAAGTTGCTTGTACGAAATGACGCCTAGCATGGTAAGTGCTACAAAGAACATGCTGATCAGTACCTTCCTGTTTATTATTATTCTCATTTACAATTTCTTTGGATGATATTGATCAGACATTTTGTTTTCGAACAAATAATCCTTCAAATACATAATACACACATGGAATAACTACCAGTGTCAGTAAAGTAGAAGTAATCAATCCTCCGATTACTGCAATGGCCATTGGAGCACGTAATGATGCACTATCACCAAATCCGATTGTTAATGGTACCAATGCCAATATGGTAGTTAAACTCGTCATAAGAATAGGACGTACCCTTTGCTGACCAGCAGCCACAATAGCTTGTTTCAATTCCATCCCTGACCGTTTAAACTGATTGATTGCATCCACCAGAATAATGGAATCATTTACAGCAATACCTCCCAGCATCACAATACCAATGTAGGCCATAATGTTGAATGTTTGTCCCAATAAGAAAAACGCCCATACAGCTCCAACACCTGCCAGAGGAATGGTTAACAGAATGGTAAATGGGTGAATCAGCGATTCAAACTGTGATGCCATCACCATATAAACCAATATAATGGATAATATCAAAGCAAACTGAAGACTTCCAAAAGCTTCCTTCCTCTTTTGTTCCTGACCTAACACACTGATAGAAGAAGTACTTGGCGTATCCAACTCTTTTATATTGGTTTCTATCTCTTTCACTAAATGGTCAAAAGGCTTCTCATCGGTTACCATGGCTGTAATTTTTGCCACTCTCTTCTGATTATTTCTGATCAACTCACGAGGAGCCTGTCCTATTGAAATAGTTGCTACCTCAGAAAGTAATACTTCCAGATCACCTGTTGAAACTTTTAAATCTTTTAGCTGTTCCAGCCTGACTTTTGGCGTTTCGAGAATAATACCTGTCAATTCACCTTTCAGCTCCATGGTTCCTCCATCACGAGCCGATAGATAATTAGAAACACTTGACATGATACTGCTTACATCCAGCCCAAAAATTCCTGCCCTCACACGATCGATAATCACATTCACTTCAGGAGCTCCGTCTTCAAATGAACTTTTAACATTATAAACATCCTCATCATCACGTATCAGTTCAGTTACCTTCTGAGCTGTTTCTTCGAGATTATCAGAATTTTCATCAGCCACCTGTATCAACAAAGGTGCTTCATCTGTACCCAACATGGTTTGCAGAGCCGATTGATCCTGAACATATCTTAATTCAACTCCTTGTATACCATCAAATAGTGTATTGAGATGCGTCACCAAATCATTAAAAGCAATATGAACATCCTCGTGCAGTATGAGTTTAAGATATCCGGTATTTTCACCTTGCTCGGTAGAAGATGTTGTTTCACTTGATTCCGGCCCCGCATGTGAATAAATACTTTCCAGCTTGTCGCTAAACGAAGCTTTCACCATCTCTTCCATTCGAAGTAAAGTAGCATCTGTTCTTTCCAGCGCTGTTCCTGCAGGCAAAACCGTCTCGATAGTTACTTCACTCGATTGTGTCTCAGGCATAAATTCGCTTCCAACCATTGGAATAAGAAGAACTGTTAATGCCACCAGTACAACAGCCCCAACAATTACAATAATTCTGCGTTCAAGAACACCCTGTAAAAACCGACCATACACCTTAAATCCAGCATCTTGTTGTACTATTTTAATCTTTTTATTCTTTTTTGGTCTTAAGAATACATTACTCATCACCGGAATAACCAGCAAAGCCACCACCAGCGACGATAAAAGTGAAAAAGCCACCGTCCATGCCTGATCTTTGAATAATTCACCTGATGCACCATGTATATACACAATTGGTAAAAACACAACAATTGTTGTGAGTGTTGATGCAATTAAGGCACCTGACACTTCACTTGTTCCTTCAATTGCCGCTTCTTTTAACGGTATACCTTGCTCAAGTTTTCTGAAGATATTTTCTACTACAACAATGGCATTATCTACCAACATACCTGCACCTAAAGCCAATCCTCCAAGGGTCATAATATTTAAGGTAAGACCATTAAAATACATCAGATTGAAGGTGGCAATAATCGAAATCGGAATGGCCAGACTTACAATTAATGTGACACCAAATCGTCTTAAAAAAACAAAGAGTATAAAAACTGCGAACACAATACCTATTAATGCACTTTCTTGCACTTCGCCAATTGCACTCTGTATGAATTTACCCTGATTATTAATAACAACCAGCTCATATGATGGCAAACGTTTCTGGATTGAAGCAAAAGCTTCTTCAAGCTTCTCAACAGCCTCAACAGTATTGAATCTGGTCTCTTTATAAACAGAAATACCCAGGCATCTTTCACCATTCAAACGAACAATTGTTTCCGGTTCCTGATTCTGAAATCTAACCGAAGCTACATCTTTCAATAGTATAGCTGCAGTTGATGATGATGTTGTTGTAGCAGTATTGGTGCTTGCTGTACTTGTTGATGATTCGGTTGTTTTTACAACCAAATTCTGAACATCTTCCAAATCGGTTAAGGCACTTAAACCTTTTATAATATAGTTTTGGCCCATTTCTTCGATAGAACCACCTGATACATTCTGATTGAAACTGGTAATGGTACTTAATACCGAAGACATGGTTAAACCATTAATTTCAAGCAAACCTGGATCAACCACAACCAGTACCTGGGCTTCTTCATCGCCTGATATACGCACATCGGCAATACCTTCAACACGAATTAACTCATTACGGATATAATTCTCAGTCACTTTTCGCAGCTCATTCATATCAGTAATTTCTTCGTTTTTGAAAGCAGCTTTTATTACTGGAGAAGCATTTGGATCAAAACGCGTGATATTTAATTCATCAATATCGTCGTTCTGGCTAACTGTTGTTAATGCTTTCTGAAGGTCGATAAATGCTTCATCGATATCCTTACTCCAATCATATTCAACTGTAATAACAGCAGAACCAACTCTGCTGACTGATGATACATTTATTACACCACTCTGACGAACAGACAATGCTTCGATCTGCTCTACAAAGCGTTTTTCAATCTCTTCCGGCGATCGTTCTCCAGCATCCAATTCAACATAGATACGGGGATTTTGCATCTCCGGAAACAAATCCGTGCCCAATCGCGACAATGAAATAACTCCCAGCAAAATGGTGGCGAGTACAATCATGGCAACAGTGACCGGATAATTAACTGAGAATCGTGAAATGGCTCTCATAGATAAATTTTAGCAGGTTACTTTTTAACGATGTTAATCTTAGAACGATTTCTCAAGGTCTCAAAGCCTTTCACAATCAGTCGGTCATTCTCTTTTAATTCTTTTCCGATAACTTCCACCTCAGTTAAAGTTTCAATTCCAGTTCGGATATATATTTTTTCGGCAACCTCTTTTTTAGCCACATAAACCAGCTTTCGATTACCTTCGGTCAGAATCACATCTTTAGGAATTACAAGGGCACTATCGCGATGATCAACAACAATCTCAGCTTTAACAAACATACCCGGCTTCAATAAACCTTGCTCGTTGCTAACGTTAATACGCCCTTTAAAAGTTCGTGCATCTACATCAATTGCCGGCGAAAGCTCAGAAATCTGACCTTTTAATGTATCGTTGGGCAAAGCATAATTCATAATGTTCACCGGCTGTCCCATTTGAACATTACCCATCAGATTTTCAGGCATACTCAAATCCATTACCATAGTGGTGTATTCCATCATTCCTAATATCTCAGTACCACTTTCAATTCTAACACCTGGCGAGAAATAAGGCATATTGGTAATGGTTCCGGTAAAAGGCGCCCTAATTTCCATTTTAGCCAATGATATTTCAGCGTTCTCAAAGGTTTGTTTTGAAGTCAGTAATGTTTGCTCAGAACTTACCAGCTCACGAAGGGTAACTCCACCTTTCTCATATAAGGCTTTTTGTTTTGTATATTCCATTTCTGAAATTTCCATTTCGAGCTTTGCCCCCTCTACATTGGCATTATTCTCATATTCCTTATCTTCGAGCTTGATGATAAGATCACCTTTTTTAACCTTATCGCCCATTTTATATTTTTTACCCGTTGCAGGATTTATCTGCAATAAGTAATTTCCAGCCATTTCGGAACTAATTGCAATTTGCATAGCTGGAGTAATGGAACCTGTTGTTACCAATGTTTGCTCAATGGGTTTGAATTTTACTTCTTCCACTGATACATTAACAGCCACATCAGTATCAAAACTGGAGGCTTGATTTCCGCATGATGACAGAACTGCCAGAACTGCCATGCTTACTATTGTATATTGTAATATTTTCATCGATTTTGTTTTAGGCTTATTGTAGGGTTTCGTATTTGATAACATCCGGCATTATATTTCTTTGATTTTCAAAATCAAATAGTGTTTGAAGTTTCATATTTAATAACTCCAGCTTATAATTGATAAGCGCATCAATCTTATCGTTTTTAGCTTGTGTCAGCTGATTTTGCACCAGATTTAAATCCATACTGGTTAAATCGCCATTCTGGTATTTCTCCAGGTTGATTTCATAAGTTAATTGAGCATTCTCCTCATTTTTCCTGGCGATATCTATCTGTTTCAGATAGTTTTTTAAATTTCTTTCAATCTGACGAACCGTTAGAACAATATTCTTTTTTTGGTCTGTAAGATTATATTCGTTGGTTTCCTGTGCCAGTTGAGCAGCCTTCATTCTTGCTTTCTTTTCTCCCCAATCCCAAAGTGGTACTTCTAAACTAAACTGAACATCCTGATTATCATTTCTATTGGTTTTGTCATATATATTTGGCAACTTTTCTGCATTACCAAACAGTCCCACCTGAACAGCTAAATTTCCTTTGAATTCGTTGGTGGCGTTAGTAGTTATGATATCAAACAATCCCATTTCAATATCAATCTGACGTTGGCGAATCTCCATCCTGTTCTCCAAAGCAAAATCAACCGCTTTTTGTAATTCAATATCGATGGGTAAAACAGAAACTTCAGCAATCACCATTATCTCTTCCGAAAAATCCATACCCAGCATTTGCTTAAAGTTGTCTTTTATGTTTTCAAGATTCACTTCGTTATTCTGAACGGTAGATTCACTTGATAACATATCCAACTCAGCCTGTAACTCTTCTTCCTTTGCAGTTAAACCAGCTTCAACTTTGTTTTTTATAATTTCAAAACTTTTTCGTCTGTTGGCCAGTTCCTCTCGTGAAGTAATCAACTCCATCTGAGCCTGGTAGATCTGGTAGAAATACTGTGTAATTTGCTTTTCTACATTTAAGGCCTGCAATGCATAATCTAATTGAGAATTTTCGTAGTTAAACTCAATTTTCTTATACTCCATTTTACGTGTATTATAAGTAAATAGAGGCTGCTCTAAACGTAGATTTAAACTATTGGTAAAACCGGTAAAAGGATCGTAATTAGGATCATCACGTTTATTGGTTTGCCAGCCAAAATCGTTACTCAGCGAAACGACACCATCAGTTAATAAAATAGGTTGGCTCACACTAAATGTACCGGAAGATGTAAAATTTTCATCATGATACCAGCTCTGAGTGGCCTGGTAATAATTCCGGCTATTGCTATATTGAAATGGAGAAAGATCTAGTCTGAAATTAGATTTCAATGATGCCTTCTGCGCATTCAACAATTCCCTGTAACGTTCCAGATTATAGCGGGCCCTCACTATATCCGGACTTTGTTTTAATGCTTCTTCCACCGATTGCTGGAGTGTAATCAGACGCTGAGCCTGAATCTGTTGCACAGCTAACAAAACGAAAAGCACTATTAATCCAAGTAACCTTTTATTCATTAGTTTATGATTAAGTTTAATTTATTTCTTTACCCATTTAACTGCATCAGCTATTACATAATCACTGTTTGTCTGATCCGAGAGTTTGATAGTAGTTGGTCCTTCTGAGAAATAATAATCGCCGAGCGATAGCCACCCATTATTATCCTGAGTAACATTCAATTCCACTTCTTCTTCTCCATCATCATGCTCAACGGTATAATGAAAATCTCTTTCATACCCTCGCTGACCGCCACCCGGACCGCCTCTGAATCGATCTCTGATGTTTGGAACATAGACATATACTTCATAATTGCCCGGAGCTTTAATTTGCCCTATCCAGCTAACATATCCTTCACCAGAACCTTTACGTTTGTAATATCCTGATTTCAGATACTCACCGAAAAACTCCTGACCGGCAACAGGTTGCCATTTGATAGGTGTATTCCAGAATCTGATTCTACCATATGTTTCACTGTTATCATCTTCTTCATTCTGACGACTCAGCCACCAATCCTTTATGGTTCTGCTTTCACCTGTATTTACAAACTGACAACCTTCATCTTCATTGTCAACAATTACCTCGAAATCCTCAGCATATTTCAGTTTTTTGGTCGATGGCCTTTTACCTTCGAAGAAATCAACCACTCGCTGATCTTTAATAACATCGTTAATATCCAGTCTCTGTTCAGATGGAATATTTTTAGCTAAATATGTATTAACAGTAACATCCCGGGGTACTTCATCCAAAACAAAACCAATATCAACCGTTTCATCCTTTTGAATTAAAAAGCTTTTCGCATTCGATGTCTGATCCATTGAAAATTCAGACCTGAATCGGCCACGCCCACCTCGTCTTTCGCCTTCACGAATAGTAAAACCGACAATACCATCAATATCACCTTTATTGGCAACTGCAACTTTAACGAAATACCTGATTCTGTTTCCTTCTTTTATTTCCCAAACATCAACATTACTAAACATAAATGCAGGAGAATCTTCATCTTTAAGCCAATTAGAATACAACTCACTAAAATCATTTTGAGCCAATTGATTCATATAAGGTGTAAATTCTTCAATATTCATATTCTGGAACTGACTTTCTTCAATGATCTTATTTAATTGTCTGTCAAAGGAGACGGCATCAGAATTTACCTTAAAGCTGGAAAGTAACTGATTTCCTTTCGAAGCGAATATATTACCCAATACATTAACTTCTTCTTCTTCGATCAATTTTGTCAGACTTCGATCTTTAAGTTTCAGAATTACTTCATCATTAGTTGATAATCCACCAAATCCTCCGGGAGGTCCACTTGTACTTAAACGTTCGTGCAAATAATTCTCTAAAGCAATGGTTAACAAAGGATAACCTTCCTCCTCAACAGAGTTGGTATATGTATAATAAAGTGGAAATATCTGATACCTCCCCCAGTTTTCTACACTTCGTTCACCGGTTTGCTGCCTTCCAAAAAAGAATCGACGAGGCCTAATAAAATTATCACCCAGATAATTCTTAAACATCTCAATCTGAATGTCTCTTTCCGACATTTCTTCATTTCGTTCTTTGGCTCTTTGATCAATTCTTCTTTTTTGATTGGATAAATCATTTTGCCAGTTACCTCCACCACTTTCAGGAAAGAAAACCATTTCAGGCATCACTTCTTCGGTAGATAAAGACCAGTTTCGTAAATAACTATAAAAGTTAATAGGTGATTCAACGATAGATAATTTTTTAAATGGATAACTAATGGCCAATTGTCGTTCGAAATCATCTTTCATACTCTTAATCAGAACGGATGCGGTATCTCCCAATTCCGTAAAATAAGGCTTGAAAAAAGTATGTTTTGGGTGATAATAGAGACTGAACTCAATACTATCAACCATTGTACTCACCTTCTCAAAATTACCTATAACCACACTATGGGCATTTAAAGCCTGCTGTGGGCTAAACTGCCATGCGCCATCATTCAATTGATTTGATTCACCTTGTGAAATAACTTTTAAATCTGGTTCTGACTCAACTTTTAAGTCCATTTTTACAAATGGATATCGAGTCCAATATAACTTAGAGGCAACAACCGGATACCAATTTGCTTCACGGGTTAATAACACATAATCCTTTTCTATAAAACTGAATTGTTTATTGGCAACAATCGGATCAAGACGATTCAACGATAATAATGTTTCGTCACTTACTTCCGGAAACATAACCATATCATTGATAACACCCATATATTTCAGTCCTAAAGCAAAACTCTCTTTAACAATTGTATTTTTATCGATAGTAATTAAATGGGCCTTTCTTTCAAAATCAATATTTTTTCCGTCAATAGAAACTTCTAAAACCTTCAGACCAGGGTTAAGAGCTAATACCAGATCCCCAGAATTATCCTCTTGCTTACTAACATCAATCTTGGTTTCCACATTAATTTTTTCGCCTTCATGTTTCAAATCAACATTATAAGCCTTAATCTGGTATGGAGTAGATTTTAATTTTTGGTTAAGTTGACTTACCTCTGCTCTTAAATTTTGGTTTGCATTATCGCCGTATGCTTTATATGACATCATGGCCAAAGCTCCGACTCCTGTTATTAATAATCCGGCTATTAATATTGATTTGGAAAATTTTTGTTGTTCCAGTCGAGGTAGTCTCCATACAGTTGCCAGAATAAAAAAGATACCCAACAACAAAAAGGCTGATCGAACAAGAATAAGATCTGTTTCATTTCCAAATCCGGTAAAATCGGAGCGCATAAATGGCATGAAAAATCCTAAGAAATCAATCAATCCATAGAATTTATTTTGCAGATAGAACAATGACAAAGCTACCAGACCTAACAAAACAACAAAAGTAATCGCCTGATTACGTATTAATGTCATTGCAAAAAATGACAAACCCAGAATGAATAGTAACGTTGGTAAAGAAATCAGCAATGGATAAATAAGATAGGAAGTCCAATTTACAGTTGTTTCACTTCCGATTATTGAGAAAAGAATTCCGATTGCCAGAACAATCACGTTTAAAACAAAAAACACTTTCAGAATCCCTAATGTCTTTCCGATTACGTAATCGATATTTGACATATTTCTTACATAAAAGGCTTCGGTAGTGTCTAGTTTTTTATCTCTGCCAAGAAAATCGGCTGATAGAAATATGGCTATTATCGATTGAGCAATATTTAAGATCCATATATTGAAATAAGGAACCGCTGAAGGCAATACACGTCCCGGCCAGGAACCATCTCCGAGGCCTGCAACAGCAAACATATTAAACATCAATAGAAAAACGATGGCAATGGCTGAGAATATTCTGAAAAACCAACTTCTTAATAAGGTTTTTGACTCAAAACGAGCTATAGTTCTGACATTAAATAAAGAAATCATGTTTAATCTTTTTGGGTTTTGGCAAGGTATTCCATAAAATAAACATAGGCATGCTCAAGGTTTGGCTGCACCTCTGTTGCCTTCCATCCATTCAGTTTATCGGCTACAAACTCTACTTCATAACCAGCGGGATCTGGAATAGATGTTATTACCGGATAAGCTTCACTGATATGCTTCATTTCATCAAAGGTGACCGAAGTTTTAAAGACATGACCTTCACTCTTTTTCACAAAATCTTCAGGAGAACCCGTAAAATGCACTTCACCTGCATTTAACAAGGCCATCTGACTACAGGTTGAAGAAATATCACCCACGATATGGGTGGACAGTATAATGATAACTTCTTTTTGACTTAGGTTTGAGAGAATATTACGAAACCGGATTCTTTCTTCCGGATCAAGCCCTGTGGTCGGCTCATCAACAATGATAATTTTCGGATCACCAATTAATGCCTGAGCAATACCCAATCTTCGTTTCATACCACCTGATAATTTATTGGCAAAACGATTTCTTACATCAAACAAACCTACCTGTTCCAATAAATCATCTACAGCAGACAATCGTTGCTTTTTATTCTTAATACCAGCAAGTGATGCTGCATAGTCAAGAAATTCCCATGTTCTTAATTTTGCAAAAAAACGAAAATCCTGTGGTAAGTAACCAAGGTATGAACGAACTTCCTGTCGGTTCTTCGACAATGGTTTACCATTTACAAACACCTCACCATGCGTAGGCTTTTGCAAGGTCACCAGAATTCTCATTAATGTTGATTTTCCGGCTCCGTTGGGTCCCAACAATCCAAACATACCGGAATTAATTTCTAGGTCAACTCGGTTAAGGGCTCTGAAGTCATTTTTATAAACCTGACTCAGATCTTTGATTTCTATCTTCAAGGCTTTTTGATTTAGGTATCCTTTTTAATAACAAAAAACGTACTATACATTATAGCACATTAATATACTGTAATTTAATTATATTTTTTAGTTAAAAAGGTGTACGATTTTGATACAGTATGTTCGTAAACGAACATTCAGAACAATCGCTTTCATTATGACGTCATTATTAATTTAAATCCTTCGCTTAAAATGTTTATTTTTTATTTTTTTTTTAATGCATGCTTAATTAATAAAAAAAGCTGCCTGTTACATTTACAGACAGCTCTTTAACCAATTTATTAAACAAATCTAGTATCTTCCATCTCTTCCTCTTCCACCTATAGGTCGGCTATCAAATGCAATTTTTTGTTCATCGGTAAGTTGGCTTCTCACTTCCATTCTATGATCAGCCTTAAGTTGTGCCATTTGCAATCGTATTTCAGATTGTTCATTAATCAACTTATCAACTTGTTTAAGGTCAATATTTTTACCTGTTGTTTTAGTTTTCAACTGAGCATCCAATTCGTTAAGTTTGTTTTTAAGACCTTGCTCTTTCTCTAACATTTGCAGCCGTGACTTATCCATAAATTCCTTTTGTGCATCAGTTAAATCTAATGAGTACAGTCCTATGCCATTTCCTTGTCCTTTACCTTGCCCCTGACCATCTCCATATCCTCTTCCTCTCTGACCCTTACCCTGGCCTTGTCCTCTTCCTAATCTCTGTCCATCACCACGTTTACCCTGACCTTGGCCAAATCCCTGGCCAGTTTGTGCACAGTCAAAACCTTGTCCTTTACCAGGTCCTTGTCCATTTCCATAACCTTTACCATTACGTCCCTGTCCTTGTAAGCCCTGATGCATGCGTCCTTTATTACGGGAATCAAATACAATAATTTGCTCGTCTGTCATATTTGCTTTAACATCCTGAAAATGTCTCACTCTTTCTTTTTGCAGCTTTGTTTGAACTGAATTTATTGAAGCCAGACAATCATACAACGCTTTTTTATCAACCGGGTTTGTTGTTTCTAAAGTATGTTTTCTGGCCATTAATTCATTCAATTGATTATGGTCAGCCTGAGTTTGCTTGTAAAAATCAACTCTTAATTCATCAAGCTTATCTTTTTGTTCTTGTGTTAAATCGTCTTGTAAAATGCAATCCTGTCTATTATTACCTTGTCTTCTTTGTGCCTGGGTTGTTGTCGATACGGCAACTATAGCTAATGCTACAAATCCCACAATTAATTTAGTTTTCATCGTATTAAAATCTTTAGTTAATTGATATAGTTATCCTATTAAGCTAAATCACTCACCTAGCTCTTACATGTAATTCAATAAGTTATATGATTTTTGGGCTTATTTAACGAGGCCCCATACCTCGTCTGCCTCTTCTGCCTTTTGGCTGATCCATCCAATGACGGAATGTATCATCCAACTTTAGCCTTTGTTCTTCATTTCGGCAAACAGCTCTTACCTTTTTGTAATGGTTAAAATTCAGAAATTCAATTCTTTTCTGTAATTCTGCAATATCATTAATACTCTTCTTCACAATTACAGAATCACTGGTTCCGGAAAAAGTCTGATTCATTAATTGTTCTTTGAGACTATCTATTTGATGTTGATAGCTAATAACCTGTTGTATATGTTCATTTCTTAATCGCTCAAACTCTGCAAATTGAACAGTATCCAAATCCAGCTTCCTAATAAACTGTTGTTTCCACTGCTCTTTTACCCTTGCTCTGTCACTATTTTTTACAATACCTGAATCATTATTATTGCCAGAGTTGGTTAACCACAATGATAGTACAACTATGTTACCTATAAAAAACACCGCCAGAATTATCCAACATATTTTACAACTCCTGCTCATAATTAATTAGTTTTATCGGCAGATGCCAAAAGTTCAATATCATAATAAACTGACCAATGACTATTTTCATCGGATTCGAATGTACTTGCCCACTCTTCAATAACTTGACTTTCTGCAGAACTATTTATTTTATTAAGAACTAACGTTAAATTTCCAATTAACATTATAAAAGCAAGTGATGCTGCAATGTTCACCATATATTTAAGATAGGGCTTTGAAGGCGAAACTTTTTCAACTTTATTCATCACCTTATCCACAAAGTCAACACTTATATTCATTTTATCATCGAATAAAGGTGTTTCGATAATGGAATCAATTTGCTTACTATATTTATTAAAATCTTTCATGTTCGTCCTTTCATTTTATTTGACGTCGTCATGTAAAACTTCCTGCGTTTTTTAAAAAATTTCTTCTTTTTGAAACAGTAGTATTTCTTTTAATTTCTTTTTCGCTCTAACTAAAAGCGACTCTACAGAACCTTCAGAAACACCCATTATATCAGCTACTTCTTTTTGCGGCAGCTCATCCAACTTTGATAAGGTTAAAGCCACCCGCTGTCTTTCGGGCAATTTATCCATTGCTTTAAGCAGTACCTTTCTTCTCTCCTCTTCTTCCATTTCCTCTGAGGCATCTCCTGCATCAACAACCGATAAATTAGCCATCTCATCATTATCTATCGATGTTAGCAGACCGTACCCTCGTTTTTTACGTTTCTTCTGTCGTAAGTAATCCAATGATTTATTAACCGACAAACGATACAACCATGTCGACAGACTCGATTCTTCGCGATAATTTGAGATAGATTTAAAAACTTCAATAAAAACTTCCTGAGCAACATCTTCTGCATCTTCCAGCTGATTGACAAAGGACATACAGATATGTATCACCCGTCGGTGATGGACAGTTACCAACTGCCTAAAGGCATCTTTATTGCCCTCTTTTACCTGTTTTACTAAAAGTCTATCTTCAATCATTATTTAAACTCTACTACTTTGACGATCTTATTAAATCTATCCTTCGTTTAAACCTATAAATTTACAACTTTTATAATGTTTACACATCAATTGGCCAAAAGCACTATGCTATAATGATAATTATATAGTAAATAATTTAGTATATTTATAAAAATTCGAAGCATTAATCAATTCACCCTAAATGATGTGCAGAAAAAAAGTTTTATACTTTTATTTATTACTATCTACACTACTTTCTCACTCTTTTTCAAGTTATGCAGAAGAGCTCAATGAAATAGTAGTATTAAGTTCATATCATATAGGTTTTAAATGGACATCTGATATTGACAATGCTATCATCAAATCTTTTGAAAAAGATGAGTCAACCAGACTCTATCATGAGTTCATGGATAGTAAACGCTTCCAGAATTCTGAATATTTCAATCTATTAAAGCAAACCTATCAACAAAAGTTTAAGAATCACAAAATCAATGGTGTAATTTGCTCTGACAACAAAGCTTTTGAGTTTTTTATCGAAAACGGATCTTCTATCTGGGGCGATGTTCCAGCTGTGTTTTGCGGAGTAAATAATATTGAAGATTATACCCATTTAATTGATTCAACCAAACATGCTGTTGTACTCGAGAAATTAGATATTTTCGGAACAATTGATTTAATCACACAACTTCAACCTGATCTTCAAGAAATTATTGCCATTTCTGATCAAACTTTATCAGGAAAAATATTTACCCAACAATTTATTGATGGGATAACACCCTTTTCCAAAAACATCGCATACAAAACATTAGACGCCTCCAATCCAAAACTCTTAAAAGAACAATTGGAAAAGACTGATCCTAGAGGTAAGGCAATTTATTTATTAAGTCTGTATACCAATAGAAATGGTATTGCTAATGAAATGATGAAAGAAAGTCAGTATTTTTTTAGCAATGTTAATATACCTGTTTATAGTAACTGGGATTTCTTAATGCCTAACTGCATAGTTGGAGGTAAAATTCTAAAAGGTTCCGATCAAGGGACACTTGCCGCCGATTTGATTATGAAATTAATAAAGGGACAAAAGGCCCCACTTTATACGACACCTAAGCAAAAGTTTATATTTGATCAGGCCAAGCTTGACTATTACAACCTGCATGTACCTGAAACCATTGCTAACTATCAAATCATTAATCAACCCCATAACTTTATCTCTGAATTTAAGCAAGAGCTCTTATTTCTGCTAATCATACTTTTAACACTCCTTTTGGTCATAACAATTTTGATTTCCGATATGATTAAGCGTAAGAAAATTGAGCTTGACCTTATTAAAAGTGAGAAACGATTGGAATTAGCTGTTGATGGAGCCAACGAGGGACTTTGGGATATCGATTACAACTCAAAAGAGGCTTATTTTAATGAGCGTTTTGCAATCTTACTTGGATATAATTCAACAGAGGAATTAAATCTGACTTTTGATAACTGGATTAAAAATATTCATCCCGAAGACATCAACAACCTGCAACAATCATATGATAAGCATAAAAAAGGTTTAGATGATGCTTTTAGATGTGAAGTCAGAATAAAAAATAAAAAAGATGAATATAATTGGTTTTCAATTCTGGGTAGAATAACTGAGCAGTTCAACAATGAACCACACAGAATAACCGGTATTATTCAAAACATTAACCAACAAAAGATATTCGAACAGGAATTAAGACAGGCAAAAGAGAAAGCGGAAGAAAGTGATCGGCTAAAATCATCATTTTTAGCCAATATGTCGCACGAAATCCGTACTCCAATGAATGCAATACTGGGTTTTACCGACTTAATTCTTGAGAATAATCTTAATGAAGACGAGAGAAACGAATACCTGACTCTTGTTAAGAAAAGTGGAGAAAATTTACTTACCCTTATTAATGATATAATAGACATTAGTAAAATTGAATCAGGTCAAATGAAAATCAATTTTCAAATGACTGATGTGCATCAAATGTTTAAAGAGCTTCAATCCTTAGCAAATTCATTAATCATTTCGCTAAATAAACCAATTGATTTTAAAATATCTGTTGAAGATATTGATCAACCTTATTACATAAAAACTGACCAGTTGCGTTTGTACCAAATCTTATTAAATCTGGTATCCAATGCCATTAAATTTACTGAGAATGGTTTTATAGAAATATCATACTCTAATAGTAAATCGGATAACATTGAAATATCTGTTAGAGATACAGGGCCTGGCATTTCAGATCATGATAAAAAAATTATATTCGACAGATTCCGGCAAATAGATGAATCAACTATCAAAAAACATGGTGGTACTGGCTTAGGATTATCCATAACAAAAAGTCTTACTGAATTAATGAATGGAACCATCAGCGTAAAAACTCCAACAGGCGGAGGTGCTGAATTCATAGTAGCTTTACCTTGTTAAGTTTCGGAAACGGCTAGTTTAACCAACAATTAAATCCAGACTCAAAATCCATGTAAGAATTTCAACTTATTATTAAATTTGCACAAAGATTAATGATATGGAACTTTTTTACGATCCCAGTTTCAAGGGAGACGGTATTCTTTGTGAGTCTGAGAGTAAACACTGTATTAATGTTTTACGACACAAAGCAGGTGATATTATTACGATAGCAAATGGTAAAGGCCAGTATTTCGAAGGTACCATCATTAATGCCCACCCTAAAAAATGTAAGATTGGATCAGTAAAAACAATCAATCATACAGAGCCTGAATTTAAGGTTCATTTAGCTGTAGCTCCTACCAAAAGCATGGATCGTTTTGAATGGTTAATCGAAAAAGCGGTTGAACTAGGAGTTGATGAAATCACACCATTGCTTTGTTCTCATTCTGAAAGAAAGAAATTAAGAATCGATAGAATAGAACGAATTGCCATATCTGCAATGAAACAATCATTGAAAGCTTATATGCCAAAAGTAAATGAGCTTACAACTTTCACAAAATTTATTGAATCAACACCTGCCCCTCAAACTTACCTTGCTCATTGTTATGATGATGAAAAACAACTTCTTAAAGATGCTTATCAATTAAATTCGGATGCTGTACTTTGTATTGGTCCTGAAGGTGATTTCTCTCCGGAAGAAGTTAAAATGGCAAAGAATAGAGGATGTCATATGGTATCACTAGGAACAAGCCGTCTTCGCACTGAAACAGCCGGATTAGCAGCCTGCCACACTATACATCTCTTAAATGAATAAACCATCTTAGTTAATGTATTCACTAAGAAAATGACTCTCCATATAGTTTTTAAATTCCCTGGTCATCGTTTTGGCAAGATCACCTAACATACATGATCCGATCACACAGGTTCGCTTATCTCCGGGACAACTATGTATTGCTATTTTACCTTCAATGGCCTCATAAATTTGAAGCAACGATAATTTTTCGGGATCACATTTTAAAACAAAACCACCACTTGGTCCACGATTCGAGCTCACAAAATCCTCTTTTGCCAAACGCTGCATAACCTTGGCCACATGATGTTTTGAACTTTCAATAGCTTCTGAAATCTGATTTACATTTAACTTCACTTCACTCCTGGCTATTAATACCATTGAATGCAATGCAATTGAGGCGGCTTCTGATAATGTTACAATTTTTGACATGATTTATTTAAACAGCTATTGAATACTTAAATAACTTTATTGTCGCTAAAATATAAAAAAACCCGTAACATGTTGTTACGGGTTTAATTTTATTGTTGAACTATGCTTGTTCGTATTGTAATGTTTTGGTTGTAATATCACAAACTTCAGATGGTCCAAAGTATTGAATTGGACCCGGGTAAACATATTTAGTGTTGATAGCCCAGTCTTCTCTTTGCTCAACAAATTTCTTATAAGGAGCTCCGTCAAGGCGAACCAAAGCTTTTTGAATTACAGGTTTCATTTCACCATGACGTTTTTCCATATTCATCATCATGGTTACAGGTACACCACCAGCAATCCACTCATCAGAAGAAGCAGTAAGGTTACGTACAGAAGCCATATAACCAGTTTTACCTTCTGCGATTAAAACGGAAGCTGTTGTTCCTAAAGAATAACAATAATCAGCATCGAAATTTGAAGGAGCAGCACAACGACCTTCGTATCCGAAGAAGTGAGCCTGACCACTAAATTTACCAACAAATTTGCCTTCTTTCTTCCAACCTTTCAATTTAGCTTTAACCATATCGATCAACATTTTTTCTGTTTCGATCAACGATACCTGAACGTTTCCGTGTGGATCACGATCAGCCATCAACTGGTTGGCAATTGAGTTAGGAAGCGATACAAATACTTCGCGAGAATCAGCTGAAAGTAACTCTGCTACAAATTCACGTTTTTCTTTGTTACCTTCTAAAGCATTAACTTTTTCTTCGTTGTGAGCCAATAAATCATTCAACTCTGCAATCAATGCTTTCATAGCAGGAATAAACTCTACTAAACCTTCAGGAATCAAGACTGTACCGAAGTTACTTCCGTTTGCAGCACGTTTTGCAACTGCCTCTGCAATATAAGTAACTACATCATCCAAAGTTTGTTGTTTTGCTTCAACTTCCTCTGAGATAATACAAATATTTGGTTGAGTTTGTAAAGCACACTCTAAACCGATATGAGAAGCAGAACGACCCATTAGTTTAATAAAGTGCCAGTATTTTTTAGCTGAGTTAGCATCACGTTGGATGTTACCAATTAACTCGCTGTAAACTTTACAAGCAGTATCAAAACCGAATGAAGTTTCAATCATTTCGTTTTTAAGGTCACCATCAATTGTTTTTGGTACACCAATAACCTGAACACCTGCAGCTTTATTTTTGTAATATTCAGCTAATACACAAGCATTTGTATTTGAATCATCACCACCTATAATAACCAAAGCAGTAATATCCAAAGCTTTACAATTTACTAAAGCTTTTTCGAACTGCTCTTCTTCTTCCAGTTTGGTACGACCAGAACCAATGATATCAAAACCACCGGTATTACGGTAGTGATCTACGATTTCAGCAGTTAATTCTACATATTCATTGTCAACCAAACCACCTGGTCCACCAAGGAAACCATAAAGTTTATTGTCTGGATTCAACTTTTTTAATCCGTCGTAAATACCCGAAATCACATTGTGACCTCCAGGAGCCTGACCTCCAGATAAAATAACACCAACGTTACGAGCTGCTGTTGGAGCAGCTTCACCTGGTTCGAAGGTCAATAAAGGCATTCCATATGTATTTGGGAACATTGCCTTAATATCAGCCTGATCAGCAACTGATTCAGTTTCTTTTCCTTCAACAATTTTCACGCTTCCTTTTAATGCTTTTGGCAATTTTGGAGCGTAACTTTCTCTTGCAATTTGAAGTGGACTCTTAATCATTTTTTATCCGTATATTATGATAACACTAAGGTGAAATTCTAATTTACTAATGTCATTTTGTAATAATCCTGCAAATTTGCTTATATTTTTTCAGAATAGAAATATTAAGGACCTATAATTTACAATCATTAACTTATTTATATCAATTATCTATTAGATAGATACTAAAGCAATTTTTTAATACAGCACCAACATCCTTCTTTGTTCCAAATAATGAGCTATGTATACAATACTTATTCAATTTATTTCTTAAATTTAAATAGATGATAAATAATTGATTCCTGATTGTTTTTCATTGTATTAACAGTCTAACTTAAAGTCAATGTTATGATACTTCAAAAACGTACCCCAAAAACAATTGGCATCTTAACAGGAGGTGGAGACGTTCCTGGATTAAACCCAGCAATTCGGGCTGTTACTATCAGGGCGATTCATGAAGGTTACAAAGTTATAGGTATCCGTAATGGTTGGAAAGGAGTTATCTCAATCAATCCTTCTCTTCCAATTGAAGATCAGGATTATTGTGTTGAATTAACTGAGAATATGGTTAATCGTCTTGGCCGGACCGGCGGAACATTTCTTCATTCAAGCCGAACCAAAGCAAACAATGTTCACATATCAGATATACCAGATCATTTAAAACCAAATTACAAGGATGAGTTTAATGACCTCACCGATGCAGCTGTTACAAATCTCAAATATTTAGGCATAGATTACCTGATACCTATAGGTGGTGACGATACCTTAAGTTATGGTGTAAGACTTCATCACGAAGGCATCAAACTGGTTGCAATACCCAAAACCATGGATGGTGACGTACCCGGCACAGAATATTGCATTGGATTCAGTACTTGTGTTACACGAACCATTGAGTTAACACATGCTTTGCGTACAT
The DNA here is from genome assembly GCF_050589785.1 of Carboxylicivirga caseinilyticus. Classification (NCBI taxonomy): domain Bacteria; kingdom Pseudomonadati; phylum Bacteroidota; class Bacteroidia; order Marinilabiliales; family Marinilabiliaceae; genus Carboxylicivirga; species Carboxylicivirga caseinilyticus. Next base: position 41,409 of record NZ_JBNGOX010000024.1, read on the forward strand.
GCGCCGGCTCTCATGAACGATTCCTTGTATTAGAGGTTTTTGGTCGTAATGCAGGTTTTTCTGCGCTATTACCAACTGTTGGTGGAGCTGCAGACAGATGCGTTATTCCCGAACATCAGTTCAACATTGAACAATTGACTGCCTTAATGGTAGAAGACAGAAATAATAATCCAAGTAAGTATTCGGTTGTATTAGTATCAGAAGGAGCCAGCTTTGAAGGTGGTCAGATCATTTATACCAGCCATGAAACAGATGCTTTCGGTCATAAAAAACTGGGAGGCATTGGTGAAACCATCGGACAGCAACTCAAAAAGCTAAGTCCTAAGTTTAACCAGGGAAAAGAGATTAACGTAATTAATCAGAAACTGGGATATCTTGTTCGTTCAGGCGAACCCGATGCTCTCGATTCTATAGTACCTACAGCATATGCTAATTTAGCAATGGATTTAATTATTAAAGATCATAGTGGGCAGATGGTATGCATCAATGATGGTAAATACAATCATATCAGTATAGAAGCTGTTAAAAAAGATGCTAAGGGTGAGAGTACTAAAAGAGTAAACGTTGCCAAATTTTATGATACCAACCGATATCGTCCGATTTATTCAAACATCATTGGTGATCCAATGATGATTTTAACAAAAGAATAGAATTTTAACCTAAATTTTAAGTTTTATTAAATCATCTAAACATTCCATTAACTATAATAAGTAACAAGATTTATTATCTTTGAGTCCAAACATAGGACCAAATGCAATTTTCAGTTATCATTCCAGTTTACAATCGTCCAGAAGAAATTGTTGAATTATTAGAGTCACTAACACTACAATCAGCAAAATCGGAATTCGAAGTTATCATTGTCGAAGATGGATCAACCGTAAGCTCGAAAGACGTAATTGATCCTTATTTCCATCAATTGGATTTGCATTATTATTATCAGGAAAATCAAGGTCCTGGTCTTGCCCGAAACTTTGGTGCATCCAAGGCTAAAAACGATTTTCTGGTCTTCTTTGATAGCGATTGTATTATCCCATCCAACTATTTTAATGTTATAATAGATGAATTTGAAAAATCTGACATTGAATGTTATGGTGGACCGGATAGTTCACATCCTTTCTTCACCCCTATCCAAAAAGCAATCAGCTATTCAATGACATCTCCACTCACAACAGGAGGTATCAGAGGTGGCAAAAAGAATCTGGATAAATTTTATCCTCGAAGCTTTAATCTGGGTGTAAGTAAAAAGGTATTTACAGAACTGGGAGGCTTTGGCGAGATGCGTTTCGGTGAAGACTTAGATTTCAGTATGCGTATTGCAGAAGCCGGATACGACATTAAATTAATACGAGATGCATACGTTTATCACAAACGCAGAACCAAATTTAAAGCTTTTTACAAGCAGGTATTCAACTCTGGTATTGCCCGAATTGATTTATCATTAATGCATCCCGGAACACTTAAAATAGTGCATCTTCTTCCTTCAATGTTCGCCATTGGTTATCCCATATTAATTTTAGGAGCTTTATTTTTAAATCCGCTCATTTTTATTCTGGTTTTGATATTTCCTCTCAGCGTTATTACTGACGCATGGATAAGAACCAAAAAATTCAATGTGGCTATACTCTGTTCAATGGCTTCGCTAGTGCAGTTATTTGGATACGGCTACGGATTTATCAATGCCTTTTGGGTTAGAATAATAAGGGGCAAAGGTAGTTTTCACAGCTTTGCCCAATCATTCTACGATTAACATTGATCTAATTAATTATTATTTCAGAATCAGCACCATTCAGACTAATGTTCTGATAAACTCTTGCAAAACCTTTCAGTTTTCGCACAATTAACTCAATAGAACTTTTTTGATGCACAAAAAAATCGTCTGGTATGCGATCATAAATATCCAACAGGCGCCCGGCCTCTCTTTCTTGTTGTAAGTATTCGTGAGTAAACAATTCTTTCATAGGCTATTTGTTTAATACTATTTACCAACAAAACGTAGCCTATTAAAAAATATTGCTTTGATATTAAGATAATGTAAATGAAAGATTACGCTCTTCCATCATTCGACGCAGATTCATTAATGCATATCTCATTCTACCCAGTGCAGTATTGATACTTACATTCGTTTCTTCTGCAATCTCTTTAAAGCTTAACCCTTTATAATGACGCATTTCAACCACTTCCCTTTGATTATCAGGAAGTAATTTCACCAATGAATTCAGTTCGCTTAATATCTGCTCAAAAACCATTTTATCCTCAATCGATTTATCAGAAAAACGAGTTGAGTTAAAAAGATCGAATTCATAATTATCATTCGAAATCATCACCTGATTCTTTTGTTTTCGATAGTGATCAATGATCAGGTTATGAGCAATACGCATTACCCATGAAGAAAATTTACCGGTATCAGAATAGTTACCTTTCTTCAATGTTTTAATTACTCTTATAAAAGCTTCCTGAAAAATGTCTTCAGCCAATTCCTGTTGCTTGACGCACATCATTATATATGAGAAAACTTTGGCTTTATGTCTATCGATAAGAATATCGATACATGTAACATTGCCTGCAATAAAGTTCTTTACAAGTTCTTCATCAGAAAGCATAATTTGCTTTTCCATACCACTATTTATTTAATAATCTTGTAAAGGTCTTCTATAGGCAAAGCATTTATGTTAGTTATAATTTGAGTTTAAAAAAAGTAAAAAAACATTTCAAAAGCAAATTTTTGACTTTTATATATTAGTTAGCTAATTGAAAAATAAGTTTTACTTAGTGTCTGACGATAGCTATATTTGTGCTTGATTTTTAGAAAAGAATGATCAGGATGCAGGAGAAAACAATAGTTATAAAAGGTGCCAGAGTTCATAATTTAAAAAATATAGACCTGGAAATTCCGCGAAATGAATTTATTGTAATTACCGGAGTATCGGGTAGCGGAAAATCATCTCTTGCTTTCGATACTTTATATGCAGAAGGTCAAAGACGTTACGTAGAAAGCCTAAGTAGTTATGCCCGACAATTCCTTGGTCGACTGGATAAACCCGAGGTTGATTTTATCAAAGGGATTCCTCCGGCTATTGCCATTGAGCAAAAAGTAAATACCCGAAATCCTCGTTCTACAGTTGGTACCAGTACCGAAATATATGATTATCTCAAACTCTTGTATGCACGAATTGGAAAAACCATTTCTCCAATTAGTGGACAGGAAGTTAAAAGACAATATGTTGGTGACGTGGTTGACTACGTAAATTCACTTCCCGAAGGAACGAAACTTGCAGTTTTGGCGCCAGTCCATCATTCTGAAGACAGAACATGCAAAGAACATCTTGATATTTTGCTAAAACAGGGATTCAGCCGTGTTGAAGCAAATGATACATTCATCAGAATAGAGGATATACTTAACAGTGAAGAAGATGATACAAAAAATTGTGAAACCATCAATCTGGTTATCGATCGTCTTTCCGCTGCCTCTGATGAAGAAACATTAAGTCGATTGGCTGATTCGGTACAAACTGCCTTTTATGAAGGAAAAGGGGAATGTACCATCAAACTATTTCTAAAAGACGAAACAAAAACTGTTGTCTTTTCCAACAAATTTGAATTGGATGGCATCACATTTGAAGAGCCAACAGAACATCTCTTCACCTTCAACAATCCGGTTGGAGCCTGCCCCAGATGTGAAGGATTTGGAAACGTTATTGGCATTGATGAAGATTTGGTAATACCCAATAAAAGTTTATCGGTTTACGATGGCGCAATAGCTTGTTGGAAAGGAGAAAAAATGGGTGAATGGAGAGATGTTCTCGTCAATAATGCCCATTACTTCAATTTCCCAATACATAAACCATTCTTTGAATTAAGTAAGGAAGAAAAAAAGCTTTTGTGGACCGGAAATGAACATTTCTACGGCCTTGATCAGTTTTTTAAACATGTAGAAGAACAGCAATACAAAATTCAATATCGTGTAATGTTATCGCGTTACCGCGGTAAAACTATTTGCCCTGAATGTAGTGGAGCCAGATTAAAAAAAGAAGCCAGCTGGGTAAAAGTAAACGACCGTAATATTCACGATCTGGTAAACCTGCCGGTCTCGGAATTAAATACTTTTTTCGCCCAGCTAACACTCAACAAACACGATCAGAAAGTTGCAGGTCGCTTGTTAACAGAGATACAGACTCGTCTTCAATTTCTGAATGATGTTGGTTTGGGATATTTAACTCTTAACCGACTATCCTCTACCCTTTCAGGAGGTGAAAGTCAACGAATAAATTTAGCAACCAGTCTTGGAAGTAGTTTAATAGGATCGCTTTATATTTTAGATGAACCCAGCATTGGATTACATTCAAGAGATACTCATTTACTGATTAAAGTTCTGAGAAATCTTCAAAAAGTTGGCAATACAGTTATTGTGGTTGAACATGATGAAGATATTATAAGATCATCTGATAAAATTATTGACATTGGGCCTCTAGCGGGTCGACTTGGTGGTGAATTGGTATTTCAGGGTGATTTCAATGAATTACAGGCATCAGAAAAAAGCCTCACAACAAAGTATCTGAAAGGTATTGAACAAATACCCATACCTTCCGGAAGAAGGAAATTCAATCATGCCATTCATATAAAAGGGGCATGCGAAAACAACCTTAAAAATATCAATATTTCTTTTCCTTTGAATGTTATATGCTCTGTTACAGGCGTTTCAGGAAGCGGAAAGTCTTCGTTGGTTAGAAAAATATTGTATCCGGCTCTAAAAAAACAGATGGGTGGCTATGCTGACAAAACCGGATCGTTTGACATGATAGAGGGAGCTGTAAAGCATATAAAAGATGTGGAATTTGTAGATCAAAATCCAATTGGTAAAAGTTCCAGATCCAACCCTGCTACCTACCTCAAAGCCTGGGATGAAATTCGTAAATTAATGGCTGATCAACAGGCTTCGAAACTGAACGGATTTAAACCATCACACTTCTCATTTAATATTGATGGTGGGCGATGTGATGAATGCCAGGGAGAAGGTACCATCAAGGTGGAAATGCAATTTATGGCCGATATCATTTTGAAATGCGAAAGTTGCCACGGCAAACGATTCAAAGATGAAGTTCTGGAAGTATCATTTCATGATAAAAATGTTTATGATATTTTAGAACTGACAGTTGATGAAGCCATCGATTTTTTTGGACAATCTAAACTAACAACAGCCAAGCGAATTGTATCCCGATTGAAACCATTATCTGACGTTGGGTTGGGTTATATTAAACTTGGTCAATCATCAAGTACATTAAGTGGAGGAGAAAGTCAACGGGTTAAACTGGCATTCTACCTAGCTAATGAAAAGAGCGAACCTACGTTATTCATTTTCGATGAACCAACTACCGGATTGCATTTTCACGACATTAGAAAGCTATTAGATGCCTTTAATGCTCTGGTAAAAAATGGACATTCATTAATAATTGTTGAGCACAATATGGATATCATCAAATCGGCCGATTGGATTATTGATCTTGGACCTGAAGGAGGTAATGAGGGAGGAAACCTGGTATTTGCAGGAACTCCGGAAGACTTGATAAAAGTGAAAGAATCTTATACCGGAAAATACTTAGAACCTTATTTAAATAAAAAAGGCTGATGATAGTCATCAGCCTTTAAATATAAAATGATTGATTTAATTACATTCTTTTCTTCTTATCCTTTTCCATTTCAACCCCAAACAATACCGCAACACACCCCGAAACAATATCTTCAGCTTCTCGCTCCAGCACCTGCATTTCAACAATTAACATTTGTGTTGATTTAACTTCAAAATCCCAAGACAAACTGTAATCGTGGTCCTTATTGTCGAATAAAACAGATCCATCACTATTGATTAATTTAAAATGTATAGGAGGAAGTTGCTCAATTTTACTTATACTGATTCGGTATTTTTGTCCTTCGAAGAATGTTTTAAAGAGCTCAGCTTTTTCACCTTCAGATAAAATAGTTGCATTATAGTTACCATCATGCACAAATGCACCTAATTTTGCTTTCCCAACATTTTTCGCAAAAGAAAAACATTGTGCACTCAAAGCACTTGTCATCAAAACAAGGCTTAAAAGAAGAACAATTCGTTTAAGAGCCAACATAAAACAGGATATTATGAAATAAACTCTGTTCTGATCTCTTCAACTTTCTCAAGAAGCTTTTCAAATACATCTTTTGAGATGTAGGTTTCTGATTCAGCTTTAATGGTGGTTACCTTATTGGCTTCATCGGTATCTGCTTCTACTTTGGAGGTGTTTACAATCTTAACCTGATCAAAAATTACCTTTAATTCATTCACTTTATCCAGAAGATAAGCAATGTCTTCATTCGACTTGTATTCTTCCATCAGATTAATAACAGTATACAAACTCAATTTTTGATAGATAATTCTTTCAATCAGTCTTTTGTTATTTTCTAAGGAGCCATTGGTTAAACGCGTTGCCAGGTATAAACCTTCAACCCATCCACCAACTAAAACCATCACTGCAATTGCAGGGCGATCGTTATCAGTTAAATATGCATTCGAAGTCATAAAAGTCTCAGAGATAATATCCATCATAACATCGCGGTTATTCATATTATTCTCCAACTTTTTCATTGTCTCTTCATCAATGGCATCCATAATACCCAATCCTTCAGCAAGTTTTTTGGTATTTGCCATATACTTTATAGAACTTTGAGTTTGATCAAACAAACTGGTATAACTTAAATCAGCTGAATATACACCCAGGTTTAATGCCATTTGTCTGTTTGTAGCATATTTTCCAACGTTATCCAGAGGATTCAATAATTCTTCATTATAAGTTGCACCAGCTCGTTTAATAAGCATAGCCGTTTCCAAAGGTGAAGGCAAGGAATAAAAAATCAATTTTGATTTTTTGAAATCATCTACAACCTTTCCGTCTGTACTAACCGATTCTACGATTTTATTCTCTTCAGAAGTTTGATTCTTTTGAGAACCCAAACCGCAAGAGCTAAAAATAGAAACGGACACTAATAATGAAAAGAAATAAAGTAATGGTCTGGTCAACATACTTCTCATGATGAAATATTTATATTTTATCTTATACAAATTTTACTAAAAAACTCAATTTTGGAAAATTACTATAAAAATTCCAAATAATACACAATAACAAAGGATTTGAAGATATTTTTTTCAACCAAAATCCCTTAAGTTATCAACATTACAATCAAATATATTGCTTAATAAGCAATTAGCTTAACAAAAAAAACCATAGCTAAAATAACTATGGTTTTCTATTAATTAACAATTATATCTTATTCGTGTTTCGAGAAATACTTCATAAACTGTGCTCTTTCGTACAATTGAGGATCAACAATTTTACTATAATTCATTTTACCTCTAAAATCATCAATGGTAGCAAAGCCTTTTTCATCCATCCAACTTTCGAGTTTTGATCTCATATCAGCAATAACAGATGACCCATTTTTATACACAGCAGAACAAACCTGCACTGTTTTAGCACCAGCCAGAATTTGTTTAATCACTCCTTCCCCATCATGAATTCCGGTTGAAGCGGAAATATCGATGTTTTCAATCTTTCCTGACACGATTGCCACCCATCGTAGCGTACGTCTTATATCAGCTGATGTACTAAAAACATCTGAAGAAGTAATAGTCATCTTATCAATGTCAATATCAGGTTCATAGAAACGATTAAACATAACCACTCCTTTTGCTCCTGAAACAGATATTTTATTAACAACACTAACCAAATTTGAGAAATACGACCCAAGTTTTATCGAAACCGGAATTTTTACAACCTGACTCACATTATTAATCACTTCATAATATAGATTTTCATACTCTGAAGGATCACTGTTTTTGTCGGTATTAACCATAAAAACATTCAATTCCAGAGCATCAGCTCCTGCTGCTTCAATCTGCTGGGCAAAGTCAACCCATTCATCAGCCGAAAAACAATTAATGCTCGCAATAACAGGAACATCAAATTTTGCCTTGGCATCTTTAATCAACTTTATATATTCACCAACTGCATTATCGTGTGTATAGCCTTTAATGTAGTCTACAGCCTCAGGATAATCAAATCCTTCACCTTTATAAATAGCATTATTAATTTCGTAGTTGATTTGCTCTTCGAAAAGTGATTTTAAAACAACTGCACCAGCACCTGCTTCTACTACTCTAGCAATTTTTTCAACACTATTAGTTAAACCTGAGCTGCTTACTATAATTGGATTTTTCAGCGTCAATCCAAGGTATTTAGTTTCTAAATTTGCCATTAGGAAAATGTTATTAGCTGTTTTTAACGGAAACAAATATAAAGAAATCTGTCACAGTCGAAAATTGAATTCCTTTTTTTTGTACTAACAAAACCTTTATAAAGAATATTTCCAGATTAATTATTTCTGATAGTTACGGACTCCAAATATTGAACTTCCAACCCGAACCATTGTGCTACCTTCTTCAATAGCAAGAAGAAAATCACCCGACATTCCCATACTGATTTCAGTAAAATCATCATTCTTTGCGAAAACTCCATTTTTTAATTGCTGGAAAAGATCTGATAAGGAAGCAAATTCTTTTCTTATCTGAGCCTCGTCATCTGTATAAGTAGCCATTCCCATCAAACCTTTAATAACTACATTGGATAAATTATCCAACACTCCTTCATTCACCATTTCCAACAACTCTTCTTTTGAAAAACCAAACTTTGATTCTTCCTCTGCAATATGAACCTGAAGCAAACAAGGTATCTTTCGATTATTTTTACTCCCTTCCTTGTCAATAGTTTTAAGTAATTTCTCTGAATCAACACCATGTATCAAAGCAACAAAAGGAGCAATGTACTTAACCTTATTGGTTTGCAGGTGACCAATCATATGCCATTCAATATCTTTGGGTAGACTTTCATATTTAGAAGTCAGCTCCTGAACCTTGTTTTCACCAAAAATACGCTGGCCAACTTCATAAGCTTCTAAGATATCTTCATTAGGTTTTGTCTTCGACACTGCAACCAGACAAGCCCTGTCTCCGATCTGCTGCTTTATATGCTTAAGATTTTCTTTGATTGACATACTCTTAATTTTATTACAAATTTACACCATGTGTCCTGAAAACAAAAAGCCTCCTGCAAAAACAGAAGGCTTTCTACTTGTATTTTTTTAATTACTTCGACTCGAGCTTATGAATTACTAATCCTGAACGCAACTTTGGTTCGAACCATGTTGTTTTAGGAGGCATTATATTACCCGTATCAGCAATATCAATCAATTGTTGCATCGACACCGGATATAAGGCGAACGCAACAGCCATTTCACCAGAATCAACCCTCCTTTGTAACTCACCTAAACCTCTGATTCCTCCAACAAAGTCAATTCTCTTCGAACGGCGTAAATCTTCTATGCCCAGCATCTTATCAAGTACATGCTCCGACAGGATTGTTACGTCCAATACTCCAATTGGATCATTATCATTATATGTACCAGTCTTAGCATTTAATTTATACCAATTTCCATCTAAATACATACTGAATTCATGCAACTTCGATGGCTGATAGATTTCAGTACCAACACATTCAACCTCAAAGACTTCTTGTAATCTGGTTAACAACTCTTCAGGCGAAAGACCATTCAAGTCCTTCACCAATCGATTGTAATCAATAATTTTCAGTTGATCATCAGGAAAGTGAACCGCCATAAAATAATTATACGCTTCCTCACCTGTGTGTTTAGAATTTTGATTTTTCTTTTCTTCACCAATGCGCGCTGCTGCAGCTGTTCTGTGATGACCATCAGCCACATAAGTTGCCGGCACTTTGGTGCTAAACAATTCTTCTAATTGAGCATTAATTGATGAATCATTAATTGCCCAAAGATGATGACCAAAACCATCTTCTGCAATAAAATCGTAATCTGCAGCCTCATTCTTAACTATACTTTCAACAATTGCATCGATTTCAGGAACTGCCTTATATGAGAAGAATACCGGCTCTATATTAGCATCCAGATAACGGGTTAAGATCATACGATCTTCTTCTTTATCCGGACGAGTTAATTCATGTTTTTTAATGATTCCGTTTGCATAATCCTCACAGGCAGCAGCTCCAACAATACCATATTGAGTGCGTCCATCCATTGTTTGAGCATAAATATAATATTTAGCTTCATCGTCCTGAACCAACCATCCTTTTTCCTGGAATACTTTAAAGTTGGCAACTGATTTTTCATACACTTCTTCCGAGTGAATATCAGTACCTGAAGGACAATCAATTTCAGCACGCGTAATATGCAATAAAGAACAATCTTTACCTTCCGCCATTCGAGCAGCTTCTTCACTGTTCATAACATCGTAAGGCAAACAAGCTAAGTCCTGAGCGATATTTTGGGGAGGTCTCAGTCCTTTAAAAGGTTTAACAATAGCCATTTTGTAGATTTAATTTTGTTAAATATTGATTGGGTAAGCAGACAAAAGGCCTGCTGATTAACACAACAGGCCTTTTCTGGTAAAATTATTTATTAACCTTGAAGGTTTCGTCACCGTTTTCGAAAAAGCCAATAATTTGTTTAGCAGCTGCAACACCTGCATTAACATTAGCTTCAGCAGTTTGAGCACCCATCTTCTTAGGGGTAAAGAAGAAACGACTTTCAAACTTGGCTTCAATATCAGCTTTACAATCAGGAGCAATATCAGAGATATATGTAAAATCCGGACGATCAGCCATTAATTTAACTAATTCTTCCTCATGAATCACTTCTTTACGAGCTGTATTTACTAGTGTACCACCTTTAGGCATTTTATTTAATAAGTCGTAATTAATTGATTTCTTGGTTTGCTCAGTAGCAGGTATATGTAATGATACATAATCACAAGTTGAATACAGCTCTTCAACTGAATCAACAGCCTTAAGACCTGCAGCTTCGATCTTTTCTTTTGCAACAAATGGGTCAAAAGCATACAGCTCCATTCCAAAACCTTTTGCAATCTCAGCTACATAATGGCCAACATTACCATAAGCATGAATACCCAGTTTTTTACCTCTTAACTCAGTACCTGCAGTTCCATTATATCCGTTACGGGCCATAAATACCATCATACCCAAAACCAATTCACCTACAGCGTTTGCATTTTGACCAGGTGTGTTCATGGCAACAACACCTTTTTCAGTGCAAGCTGCGAGGTCTAGATTATCGTATCCGGCACCGGCACGAACAACAATTTTCAATTCAGGTGCAGCTTCTAGAACTTCACGGGTAACTAAATCGGAACGTACAATTAGAGCATTTGCATCTTTAACAGCATCTAATAATTGAGCTGTTTCGGTATATTTTTCAAGAAGAGCAAATTCATAACCTGCAGCTTCCACAATTGGTCTGATTTGATCAATGGCAGCCTTTGCAAAAGGCTTTTCTGTCGCCACCAAAATTTTTTTCATGATTATTGATATTTATTTGAGGTGATAAAATGCTAAGCCCCAGATTAAAGGGGCTCAGACTTTATTTTTCAATTCAATTCTTAGTGTTTTGCTTCAAATTCTTTCATTGCATCGATTAATGCCTGAATACTTGATTTTGGCATTGCATTGTAGATTGAAGCACGGAAACCACCAACTGAACGGTGACCTTTGATTCCACTCATTCCTTTTGAAGTAGCATAATCAAAGAAATCTTTTTCCAATTCCTTGTATTCATCATTCATAATGAAACAAACATTCATAATTGAACGATCTTCAACGGCTTCAACAGTACACTTAAATAATTTGTTACGATCAATTTCATCATATAACAAACCAGCCTTTTCAATATTGATTTTTTCCATTGCAGCTACACCACCCAATTCTTTTAACCATTTTAAAGTTTGAAGAGCTGAGTATACAGGTAATACAGGAGGAGTATTAAACATAGATCCACTCTGAATATGAGTACGATAATCCAACATTGTTGGAATATAACGATCCACTTTACCTAAAGCCTCTTCTTTAACGATGGCAATAGTTACTCCTGATGGAGCAAGATTCTTTTGTGCACCTGCATAAATAATATTATACTTCGAAACATCTACTGGTCGTGAAAAAATGTCAGAAGACATATCAGCAACCAAAGGAACACTAACATCAAGATCCTTACGAATCTCAGTTCCATAAATAGTGTTGTTCGATGTGATATGGAAATAATCAGCATCTGAAGGCACTTCATAACCTTTTGGAATATAGTTATAAACAGCCTCTTTTGATGAAGCTACTTCAACAACCTCACCGAATCCTTTAGCTTCTTTAATTGCTTTAGCAGCCCAGGCTCCAGTATTTAAATAAGCAGCCTTTTTAGCTAACAGGTTAAACGGAACCATACAGAATTGAGTACTAGCTCCACCTCCAACAAATACTACTTCGTAGCCTGCAGGAACATCCAATAATTCTTTAACCAATGCAATAGCATCGTCCATTACAGCAACAAACTCTTTGCTACGGTGCGATACCTCAAGAATAGATAAACCGGTTCCGGCAAAGTTAAGAACGGCTTCAGCCGAATTTTTAATAGTTGAATCAGGCAAAATAGATGGCCCTGCTGAAAAGTTGTGAATCTTCATCTTATGAGTTATTTTACGTAAACTTGATTTTTTAATTTGGATAATGTTTTGAGACGATAAAATTATGAAATATCTCTTGTATCGACTACTATTTTTTACAGATATTGACTTACAATTCAAAAGCAAAAATCACCTGATTATCAATATAAGATGATTTCTTGCTTGTAAATAATACATCTAGATATAACACTATCAACCTTTTAAATTTAATATCACTCCACTTTCAAATGCTGACAAATATCAGTATTTTTTTTAGAAAAAATTCAAATAATTTATCAATGAATTACACAAATGGAATTTTAACCACTTTTGCTTTCAACTTCCGATTTCTAACTTTAATAAATATTTCTGTTTCGAACTTCGTATATGCTTTATCCAAATATCCCATTCCTATTCCTTTCTGAAGAACAGGTGACATGGTTCCTGATGTTACCCTACCAATTACTTCTTCTTGATTATTAACAATTTCGTAGTCTTTACGAGGAATACCTCTGTCTTCCAGAATAAATCCACGAAGACGTTTTGATACACCTTCCTCTTTTTGTTTTAGTAAATAATCTCGGTCGATGAAATTATTTTTTTCATTGAATTTAGTTATCCATCCTAAACCAGCTTCAATTGGAGAAGTTGTATCATCTATATCATTTCCATATAAACAAAAACCTTTCTCTAAACGTAAAGTATCACGTGCTGCCAAACCAATTGGTAGGATTCCTTCTTCTGCCCCAGCCTCAAAGATTGCATTCCACACTTTCTCTGCTTCCTTATTGTAAAAATAAAGCTCAAAACCTCCCGATCCGGTATAACCTGTATTGGAGATAATTACCTCATCAACTCCTGCTATTTCACCAGTGGTAAAAGTGTAATATTCAATTTCTGAAAGATTAACATCAGTAAGTTTTTGTAATACTTCAGTTGCTTTGGGTCCTTGTATTGCCAGCTGTGAAATATCGTCTGATGCATTTTCAAGTTCAGCTCCCATGGTATTTTGCTCATTAACCCAATCCCAATCTTTTTCTATATTAGAAGCATTTACAACTAACATATACTTTTCGTCATCGTAACGATACACCAATAAATCATCAACAATACCACCTTTACCATTTGGGAAGCATGAATACTGTGCCTGTCCGATTCTCAAAACAGAAACATCATTTGATGTAACCTTTTGCACTAATTCAAATGCATTTGGACCCTTCACCCAAAATTCTCCCATATGTGAAACATCAAAAACTCCTACTCCATTGCGAACAGTCATATGTTCATTATTAATTCCGGAATATTCTATTGGCATTTCATAACCTGCAAATGAAACCAGTTTAGCTCCCAGTTTCTTATGAATTTCGTTAAAGGCAGTTTTTTTCATCCTTATAATATTTTATACAATTCTTGATAGTTAAATTTCTAAATCAGATATCGAGGACTTCGCTTTTCCTTTGCCTAATATCTCAATTTGAACAAATGTAGAAAATTAATTAGCGGAGAAAAATGACAAATATTGCTTATTAATAATAACAAATATCATTTATGGACATAAAACCCTAAGAATGCAGAAATTCTTTATTGAAAAATGGTATAGACTGCTTAAGTTTTGCAACTATTTAATACAAAAACATCTAAGATTTAAATTCATCACAAAAGTGTTCCATAAGTTATATCAGCAGATAATAAGAACATGTGTTTTTAAATTACAAGGAATAATTAATACCAATTGAGGTCTATTCAAATAGAAACAGTAAATATGAAACCTTAACAATATCAAATTCATTAGAATATAGATTATGGTAGTTTACCACTAATAATTTGGTAAAAAAAGTTAGTTTTGCTGAAAATTTTGTATTTTCAGCGTCAAAATATTAATATCCAAAAATGCCCGAAAACTATAAGCATATTGATTTAGCATACCTGGAGAGTATTACTGATGGTAGCAAAGAAATAATTGCAGAACTGATTACTATTTTCATAGAACAGATTCCTGAATTTACTCAGGATTTTGAGGACGGACTTTCACAAAAGGATTGGAAAAAAGTCGCATCAGCTGCACACAAGGCAAAATCATCAGTTTTATCAATGGGTATTAATGAACTTGGTAATGTTGATTTGAAAAATCTTGAGCTTGTTGCCAAACAAATGCTATTAGATCGGATACTGGAAGAAGGAGAAACGTCTTCTGAAGCTGATCAACTTCGAAAAACATTGGAAAGTTATCCTGAAGATAAAAGAGAATGGATTGCCGCCAATAAAAATGAAGAAGTTTTAAAACAGCTGATTGATAAATTCAACTATATTGTTGAAGAAGCTGTAAAAGAATTAAATCAAGTGCTAGAAAATTGAAAACACTATAATATGTTGGAAGTTAAAGAACTAAACGGATATCAAATTGCATCATTGGCTGATACAGACAGACTAACAGCCACCATTGCTACAGAGATTAAAAGTGAGTTGACTAACCAGTTGGATGGGAATACAAATCTTGTTATAAACCTTTCGAACATTAAATTTATTGACAGTACTGGCATTGGTGTTTTGATTAGTGCTTTAAAAACAGCTCGTCAAAACAATGGCTCTTTTAAACTTTGTGAAATTCAGAAAGATGTAATGAGTCTTTTAACACTAATGAAACTTGATAAGGTTTTTGACATTATTGAAAGTGAAGCCGATATAAAATAAACCGCTATCAGGCGGTTTTTTTATTAATGCCGACACCGATTAACTTCAAGTCGATGCCTTATTTTTTCCACCAACCCTTCATTCAAATACCTGATAGTTGTTGAAGGTAGAAACAACTTCATTCGATCATATTCACCTTTAACAATAGCGTCTCTTACCTTTGACGCACTTATCCATTCTTTACCACCTTCACCTAAAATCTCCTTTCTTTTAATCTCACAAAAATCAATACCATATTTGGGTAGTAAGTTCTGCATTACGGTATTATACAACTCAGTTGTAGAACAATAACACTCAGTACCTACATATCTGGCTGTAATGTTTAAGGTTGGAGCTATGTATTGACAAAAAATTGTTATATCCAGTTCTGCTTGTTTTTGAGTAATCAAATTAGTTGATTCGTTTTTTAAGAAGTAGCTTGGAAATGTAGCTTCCGATACAACATACTCACCTCCTTTTACCATTATTACATTTGAGAGATGCCTTGTCCCTGCCTTTATCATATTCCATCGATCAGTAAATTTAAATGTAGACCGATCTTCCTCCACCACAAACAAATAAACAATCTCGTTTTCTTCAGAGGCTTTTTCAACCAAATACTGATGGCCTAAAGTAAATGGATTACAATTCATAACAATTGCTGCTGCACTGCCAATAGCATTGTCCAATTTTATACTTTTCAGATATTCGCAATAACGGCTAATATCTGCATATCCGAATTCCAGAACAGCAATCAAAGGTTCTGCTGTAGCAATAAGATTATATCCTAAACCTGTGAAGTAATTTATATTTTCGGGTCGTGTAAATACAAATGCCTGCTGATGCTCTGAAATTACTTTTTCGGTAAGAAAAGTAACAATATGCGCAAAAGCTCCTGATTCTCTAAATTCTGGTGCTACAACCAGATATTTCAGTATTTTTCCCTGATAGGAACCCACCCCTACTATATCATCATTTAAATTGTAAAGTATGATTGAATAATCAACAGCACCTGCATCAAAATAGAATCCTAACGGAGATAAAAACCTCCTGATCAATTCAACATCATACTTGCTACTTAAATCCGGCTCCTCAATTCTAAAATCTGAATTCTCAATCATAATATTTTACAATCCCTTATCGGTTTGACAAAACTGTACAAACATTGTTACAGACAGTAAATCAGCTGAACCACCAGGTGATATCTTTTTTGTATTGCACCAATCAACCAATTTATAATACTCATCTCTGTCACCATTAGTAACTTGATTAAGCACTTTTATTGATTTTCTTTTTAATTCTTCCAACACCTCTTCTCCATGTCGAAATAAAACATTGGTATCGTTATTTACAGACATTATTTTCAACAAAACAGGAGCTAAAATGGAAAACATGTTTTTATCATTCATATCCTCCATTGATAAATCCATCTCTTTTATAAATGGCAGTGCATGATGCATAACCGTTGGAAGTCCTTGTTCAGCTTCACCCCTTGCTCCGGAACCTTTCAAACCAAAATGTAAAAAACAAGATTCTCCATGTGTTATTCTGCTACTTTCTTCAACACTGCATAATTCACGCTGAATAATACCCCTGGTAATTTGCTGAACTGTTCCGGCAAAGATACCCGGTTTGAATTTCTTTTTTTTATGTACTACATGAACAGCAGAGAACATGCTTAGAGCCATTAAAAAAACAGCACCTTTATGAGTATTAATCTTACCTGTTGATTCATACATGGCCTCCTCCATTCTCAATCCAACCTCACGAATCTTTGGGAGACAATCAGCCATTTCCAAATTAAAATTATTAGCAGCCAACCACCCCAGTTCAATAAAGAATGGTGACAAGGCTGCTGTTGAATTGATGAAATTGATGAAATCCATATCGGTATGAGCACCTGCTGAAACCCTACAAACTAATCCAGGTTTTGGAGATAAACTCACTTCGTAGAGCAAAGCTTTCACTGCCCAAGTAGAGAATCGTTCGATGCAATTTTTCATTCTTTCTTTTTCAAGAAATAGAATTATGGCATCCAACATTTCTTTTCTCAACTGATCAATTGAATGAGTTTGTTCTTTACGACAAACATGGGCCGGTTTATCGCATATAAAACACTTTTTTTCCTTACCCGAACTGATCTGTTTCCCTTTTGTATCCAGTACATCCAGGTCAATAATACGTCCCAGAGAATGACTTTCTTCGAAAAGCTCCGTAATATTCTTTAATTCAAGAGAAGTAATTCCCTTTGCGGGTATCAGATAGTAGATACAATCACCCGCCTTATCAATAAAACATTTCTTTTCTTCTCTGTACTTTCCTGGTGCATGAGCCTTTAAAAAGCGAACAAATTGTTTATCAATCAGCTTTATAAACTGCTCTGTATTATCATCGTTTTTGGGATAACCCGGTAAGTTCAATTGCAGACTGACCACATGCCATCCATGTTTGGCCAGAGAAAGTTTGCTATTCCAGCGCTCCTCTCTGGCTTCCAACAATGCCTTAATAATTGAATTTGGTTGAATGCTGTTTTGCATGGGTTATTTTACCTGACGTATAACATCAATTATTGTTCCATCCCGATATTCAACAATCCCCACTATCCTTTCTCCGTTTTCGATTGGCTTAGCTTTACCAGTTATTTGTTCTACTTCAGCTGCCAGATCTTTGATTTCTTTAATCGCAATTCCACCCTTAATAAGGTTTTCTTTTAATTCCGGACGGTTAGGATTGACACAGATACCTCTTTCTGTCACCAGCACATCAATACTTTCACCGGGCGTTACAATGGTATGTACCTTTTCTTTTACAATAGGTATCCTACCTCTGAATGAAGGACATACTACAACTGTAAGATTCGCTCCCGAAGCAGTATCACTATGCCCGCCTGAAGCGCCTCTTACATATCCTTCAGAGCCTGTGATTACATTTACATTAAAATCTGTATCTATCTCCAAGGCTCCTAAAACAACAATATCCAGTTTATTAGTCATGCAACCGCAGTTAAACGGATTGGCATAAAGACCGGCTGTTATTTCAATGTGATAAGGATTTGTTAGTAATGATGAGCTTACTGCTGCATCAAATGATTGCACATCGAAGATGGATTTGAACAGGCCTTCATTTAGCATATCAACACCGTATGATGTAACACCACCCAATAAGAAGCTGCCTTTTATATCCTTATTCTTCATTATTTTACGGATATATTTAGCAACAGCTAAAGAAGCTCCTCCTGCTCCAACCTGAAAGCTAAATCCTTCTTTTAATAAACCCGAATGCTCAATAACCTGGGCAGCCAAACGAGCAATCTGAAGATCCATCGGTGCCTTGGTAATACGCGTTGTACCTCCTGCAATTTTTGAAGGATCACCTATTGAATCAACTTTTACCACATAATCCACAAAGTTTTGCGTTACTGCCTGTGGAACACATGGGTAATCAACAATATTATCTGTAACCACAACCACCTGACGCGCATAACGGGCA
This sequence comes from Carboxylicivirga caseinilyticus, assembly GCF_050589785.1. Classification (NCBI taxonomy): domain Bacteria; kingdom Pseudomonadati; phylum Bacteroidota; class Bacteroidia; order Marinilabiliales; family Marinilabiliaceae; genus Carboxylicivirga; species Carboxylicivirga caseinilyticus. The sequence continues at coordinate 60,130 of NZ_JBNGOX010000024.1, forward strand.
TCAATCACCGCATAACCCATCGAACCAAACGCAGAAGGACCATGAGCTCCGGTTGAGTTACCTTCAACATCAGCAGCCGAAGCTGCAATAACAGTCAGGTCAATCTTTATATTTCCGGTATGAACACTTCGTACCCTGCCCCCATGCGAATGAATCACAAATGGTTTTGGCATCACACCCTGTGCTACGGCTTTACCAATCTCACCACGAATACCACTGGAGTATATCTGAGTAATAGTTCCATTTTTTATATAAGGTAATATTGGTTCGTGTGCTGATGTCAAACTACTTGAAGCCAATGTTATATCTTTTATACCCAGTTCAGCCAGAATGCGAATGGATTCTACCAAAATATTGTCACCTCCACGAAGATGGTGGTGAAACGAAACTGTCATTCCATTGCGAGGCTTGGTTCTTATGATAGCTTCTTTCAGGTTGCTGCACATCTTACTTGAATGGGGCATGGTTGCCTTGTTTGGCGGCGGTACTTTCTTTTCTTCCATCCAGCCTTTACGCAGCTTTGTAAACGCCCCTTGAAAAGGTTCTAACTCTCCAATTCCTTCTAATGTTTCAGGGATCTCTCTTTGCAATATATTTTTCACAATGATTTTTTTAAAGTTAGATTTCAGCTACATCAATATCAGCCATTTCCAAAACACGCAAAGCTCGTTGAACTACAGGAGCATCCACCATCTTGCCGTCTACAGCAAATACACCGATACCTTCTTTTTTATTACGTTCAAACGCCTTTACAATCTTAGCAGCCTTTCTGATTTCCTGTTCAGTTGGTGTAAATACTTCGTTTACAATCTCAATCTGACGCGGATTTATAATAGCCTTGCCGGTAAAACCTAACTTCTTAATGTATTCGGCCTCTTCTCGCAATCCTTCTTCATTTTCAACATCCACATAAACTGTATCAAATACATCAATTTTACATGCTTTTGCTGCCATCACAATTTGCTTACGGGCATAATCAATTCCAATACCATCGTTGGCTTTTACCAGCTGCATATCGGCTGCCAGATCCTGTCCTCCAATTGAAATCGCATCGATTCGCGCAGAAAAACTGGCAATATCATATACATTCTGTACACCCAAAGCTGTTTCGATCATTACATGAATTTTCATCTTATCGTGAGGTAATTCATGTTCATCTTCAATTTCTTCAACCATTTGAATAATGCGACGAATCTCATCAACTGTTTCAACCTTTGGCAGACGGATGGCATCGGGTTGTAAGGGAACAATCGCTTTCAGATCATCCATTCCAAATGGGGTGTCAATATGATTAACACGAACCGTAACTTCACATCCTTCATACGAGATGTACCTCAACATATGTGAAACAAGAATTCTTGCTGCATCTTTCTGATTCAAGGCAACTGCATCTTCAAGATCAAGCAAAACTCCATCTGCTCCGTAAACACTCCCCTGTTGAAGCATGGCCGGGTTATTTCCCGGTATATATAGCATTGTACGACGTTTAAACGTCTTTTTATTCGTATCCATTTGTTGTTAGATTAAGGTTCCGGTTTGCAGACCTGCAGATCGTTTTAATGCAGTTTCTAATCGTGCAGATAGTGTCGGAGGTAATGCACCCTTATCGTTTATTATCACTCTGATATCCTTTATACCATAGGCATCAAGGTCGCGATGTATCTGAAGCAATAAATCATCCCCAAACTGCTGCATAACAATAGATTCTAATTCAATTTTTCGTCCCACTCCTTGTGGTTGTGGCTCTACCATTATCAGAACATCACTCGACTCAAAGCTACCAGCCTGAGCCTTTAATTTCAATTCCATATTTTTATATTAAAGAAAAATTTCTTCAAATATAAATTTTCTCCAATTATTCAAACCTTTTGGCCATATATTATACAACATGTTTTGGTTAAGAAACCTTGAGTAATAATGTTTTCTATTGATTAATTGCACTTTACAGTAAATATGATTTTTCTCATAAAATGATTCTACCTTGCCTATTAACTCTTTTTAATTCAACAAAAAAAGGAAGGTTAATTAGCAAAACGCCAATCTACCTTCCTTTTCTTATAAAACTAATATACATCAAACCATGCCAGTGGCAATTAATTTATGCATTTCGAAAAACCAAATGATCTTGTTCAACATCTACAACAATCTCAGCATCTTTAGTTATTTCATCTGCCAACAGGCTTTTTGATAAATCATTTACCAGATAACGTTGCAAAGCCCGTTTAATTGGACGTGCACCAAAGAGTGGATCAAATCCGGCTGCTGCAATCCACTGAGTAGCTGCATCAGTAATACTGATGGATACATCCATGGCTGACAAACGCTTTTTCAATGATCTGAACTGTAATTCAACTATTAGAGTAATTTCTTCTTTTGACAAAGGAGTAAACATGATAACCTCATCAATACGATTTAAAAACTCAGGACGTATTGTTTGTTTCAACAATTCGAAAACCTCATTTTTTGTACTTTCAATTTTATCGACTGACAAATCAGTGTTATCACTCAACCGTTGCTGAATCAGGTGCGAACCTGCATTGGATGTCATCACAACAATGGTATTCTTAAAATCTACCACACGACCTTTATTATCCGTTAAACGGCCATCATCAAGTACCTGCAGTAAAATGTTAAATACATCCGGATGTGCTTTTTCTATTTCATCCAACAACACAACAGAATAAGGTTTTCTTCGTACCGCCTCAGTTAACTGACCGCCCTCATCATAACCTACATATCCCGGAGGTGCTCCAATCAATCGGGATACCGAATGACGTTCCTGATACTCCGACATATCGATACGTGTCATTTGATTCTCATCATCAAATAAGAACTCCGCCAAAGCCTTAGCTAATTCGGTTTTACCCACACCAGTTGAACCCAGAAAAATAAAAGATCCGATGGGGCGGTTAGCATCCTGCAATCCGGCACGACTACGTCGAACAGCATTTGCTACCGCATCAATTGCTTCATTTTGTCCAATAACCCGTTTATGCAGTTCATCTTCCAGGCTTAACAATTTCATCTTTTCAGACTTGACCATTTTTGAAACCGGTATACCTGTCCAACGACTTACAATGTGAGCCACATCTTCAGCATCCACCTCTTCTTTGATCATTACATTATCCTTTTGAAGGTCGGCAAGTTCACCTTTAAGTCTTTCTATATTTTCTTCTGCCTCTTTTATTCTACCATAGCGTAACTCGGCCACTTTATCATATAAACCTTCACGCTCTGCTCTATCGGCTTCAAAACGGTAATGCTCTATATCACTTTTATTCTGCTGAATCTTGTCAATTATAGCTTTTTCGGCTTCCCAAGCGGCACGCAAAGTAGTTCGCTCTTCCTTCAAATCGGAGATCTCCCGATTTAAATCGTCAAGCTTCACAATATCATTCTCACGCTTGATAGCCTCACGTTCTATCTCCAGTTGCTTGATTCTACGTTCTACTTCATCCACCTCTTCCGGAACTGAATTCATCTCCAACCGCAATCGACTGGCTGCCTCGTCCATCAAATCGATAGCTTTATCGGGCAGAAACCGATCAGAAATATAACGATCGGATAATTCTACAGCAGATATAATCGCTTCATCTTTGATCCGCACCTTATGGTGTGTTTCATATCTTTCTTTCAAACCCCGCAGGATAGAAATAGAACTCAACACATCAGGTTCATTAACCATCACCATTTGAAAACGTCGTTCAAGGGCCTTGTCCTTTTCAAAAAATTTCTGAAACTCACCCAGTGTAGTTGCACCAACAGCCCTTAATTCACCCCTAGCCAAAGCAGGCTTCAGTATATTGGCTGCATCCATAGCTCCTTCTCCCTTTCCGGCTCCCACTAAAGTATGTATCTCATCAATAAAAAGAATGATTTCTCCATCAGCATTCTCTACCTCTTTCACCACTCCTTTCAATCTTTCCTCAAACTCTCCTTTATACTTGGCACCGGCAACCAAAGCACCCATATCCAGCGAATAAATCTCCTTACTTTTCAGATTCTCGGGCACGTCTCCATTGATAATACGCTGTGCCAAACCTTCGGCAATTGCTGTTTTACCAACACCCGGCTCACCTACCAGAATAGGATTATTCTTAGTACGACGGGACAAAATCTGCAACACCCGACGAATTTCTTCATCACGACCAATTACCGGATCTAATTTTCCATTACGTGCACGTTCATTTAGATTGATGGCGAATCGATTCAATGTCTGATAAGTATCTTCAGCCGTTGAACTATTAACCTTTGCACCCTGACGCAACTCTTCAATAGCAGCGAGTAATCCTTTTTCGGTTAGTCCTGCATCTTTCAGCATGGATGAGACATCACTTTTAACCTGCAACAATCCAAATAACAAAAATTCCAAACTAACAAACTGATCGCCATGCTTTTTCGAAGCATCAGTAGCTTTTTGTAAGACATCTGAAGCAGGTCGGGATAAGTATGGCTCGCCACCTGCCACTTTAGGATATGAATCAACAACCGAATTTAAGACCTGAGTGTAATCATTCAATCCATTTTTCTTAACCAAAAAATCAATGATGGATTGATCAACCTGATGAACAGCCATAAGCAAATGCCCTGGCTCAATGGCCTGATGTTGTTTACCAACAGCAATTTGAGCAGCCTGCTGAATAACTTCCTGTGCCTTTATTGTGAAATTTTTCAAGTTCATAATTAATATCTTTTCTGGACACGCATCAAAAGATCTACCAAACTATATTTCAAGTCATTATGTCATTCAAAAAGCATTTGAACAGGTCATTTTTTCAGTAATAAAAGATCAATTCCGACGAATTGTCATTTATTGCTACATCATTTCAAAGGGAACTCTTATTTTTACATAGTATTTCTAACCAATGAAGAAACTTATTGCATATATTTTGAGCTATCTGTATATGGCACAGGCCATGGCTGTTGATATTGCTCATCCTCCAATTTATATTAATGACACCATTAAAAGAGATACTATTATTACAATAATACCACTAACTTTTACGAAACAGTCAGACTCTCTCAATAATACAGATCCCATCCTGGAATACATCAATCAGCGAAGATCGAAAAATAAATTCAACCAATGGGTTGGAGATTTATTAATAAGAGACAATGATACTGCCATAAAAGAAAGATCTATTGATTATTTAAAAGAATATAATCGTGTAAGTGAGAAAGAAATAGCGGTTATCCATATTATAAGGCTCGACCCTTTTGGCACATCTATTGACGACACTACTAAACAAGCGAATACCTGGATTGAACGAACTGGTAACAATCTTCGATTTACCACATCAAAGCGTATCATTAGAAAAAACATGTCCATTACTGAAGGAATGAAACTTGATCCTCAAAGTGTTTTTGAAAGCGAGCGCTTATTACGCCAATTGAATTTTATTGCTGATGCTAAAATAATGGTTGACATTAATAGCAGTGACTCTACAAAGGTGGATCTATTTGTTATCACACGAGATCGATTCCCTCATGCTTTTTCTGCCGGAGGTAATATTTCATCACCAGAAGTAACTCTTTACTCACGAAATCTGACAGGTAATGGCGTAGGTTTTTCGCATACAACAGCCTATGATTTTGGATCGAGGATTGGTAACAGTGAACAGGTTTCCATAAATAATTTTAACCGGACAAGAATTAACCTGGAGGCCAAATACTCGGATATGATTAATGATCATTCTATTTCTATTAGAGCTGATCGAAGCTTTTACATATCCGATTTAAAATATGCAGGAGGTGCACTTTTCAACAGATCTTACAGAAACATAACTCTTCCTGTCCTTTCTGCTGCACAATGGGATCATTACCTAAATTATAAATATACACGCATCTGGATGGGGCGCTCATTTGAGCTAAAGACTCAAAATTACTTCGACCAATCACACATTTATCTTATAGGACAGTATGCACATTCAAATATTTTTAATATTAATGATTCTGTTTACAATAGTGATGCAATAGGCAACAATTACTATTACTTTGGTTCTGTTACTTTTTCAAAACGCAATTATTATCAGAATAATAGGATATACAATTACGATCGAATTGAGGATGTACCACATGGCTTTATGGCAACAATTACGTATGGTGTCAACCACGCTCCCTCGATTAACAGACCCTATTTAAGGGGTCATTTTTCATTTGGTAAAGCCATCATTCCCAATAAAGGATATATCTATGGAAGTATCGAAGCCGGTTCATTTTTCAAAGCAGGTCAAAGTGAACAAGGCGAACTTATTGTAAGAGGTAAATATATCAGTCGTTTGTTTAATGTTGGAAACAATCAATTTCGAAATTTCATGGAAATTAAATACATTAAAGGTTTTAATCGATACGAAAATGAGTTTCTATTCCTAACTGAAAAAGCCGGTGGTGTAACAAGTTTCAACGATAAAAACTTAACAGGTAAGGAAAGACTGGTAATAAAAACCGAAAACGTGTTGTTTACAAAACATCGTCTGGCAGGATTTAACCTGATGTTATTAAGCTTTGCTGATTTGGGAATAATTGGTAATGGTAAAAACAACCTACTTAAACAAAACTACCAGACCAGTTTAGGTGCGGCTGTTCGTCTTATCAACAATAAACTTGTATTCAGAACCATTGAAATCCGCTTAGCCTGGCTACCTCTACTTCCTGGTAGTTCAATTCCTTTTGATTTGAGAATCAGTGGTGAATCAACTCCTCGCTTTGATGATTTTGTACCAGGAGCACCAAAAGAGGATACCTTTAAATAGTTTTTCTTTATTGTTCTTATTATTATGAATTTGAAAATAATAACAAAAAAAAACGACCGAACAACTTGCACGGCCGAATCTTGAAAATTTCAGAAGTTATTACATGATATTCTTTCTTCTAATTTGATTTTTTCAGTTCACTTCTGTCCTCTATAAAAAGTCGTCAAAATAACGACTCACTTTTTCCATAAGATGAATACGATCATGACCACGAACATTATGCTCATGGCGTGGATAAACAAAATAATCTAACTGAACTCCATTCTTTACACATTCACGAACGAATGAAAGGCTATGTTGCCAAACAACCGTTGGATCAATTGCCCCATGAATAACCATTAAACGACCTTCAAGCTGATTGACTTTATTGTTAAGATTAGACTTTTCGTATCCATCCGGATTTTCCTGTGGTGTATCCATATAACGCTCGCCATACATAATTTCATAGTATTTCCAGTCAATAACCGGTCCACCGGCAACTCCCACTTTAAATACTTCAGGATGTTCTGTCATAAGTGAAATGGTCATAAATCCACCATAACTCCATCCATGAACTCCAATTCTTTCTGCATCAACATATGGCAATGATTTAAGGTATTCGATGCCCTGCATCTGATCCTCTACTTCCAAAGTACCAAGCTGACGGTGAATAGCCTGCTCAAAATCTTTACCTCTCGAAGGTGTACCTCTATTATCCATAGTAAATGCAATGTAGCCTTTTTGAGCCATGTACAATTGCCAGCCACGCACACCACCTTGCCATCTATTTTGAATCTGCTGAACATGAGGACCTCCATAAACATAAACGATAACCGGATATTTTTTTGCAGGATCGAAATTAGTTGGTAACACTAAACGTCCGTATAATGGAGTTTCACCGTCTTTTGTGGTAAGTTCCACCATCTTAATCTCACCAATTTCCATATTCTCATACGGATTCTTTGCCTGTTTTAGTTCTTTTATTTCTTTCCCAAGGGTTGAGTAAACAACAGTCCTAACAGGTTGATCCAAGGAGCTGTAATTCGAAACAGCATATTTCCCATCCTTACTAATTATAACCCGATGAACACCGTTAGCTGCTGTAATTCTGTTCATCTTACCGGATGCCAAATTCACACGGTATGCATGACTTTCCAAAGGGGTTTCTTTTGTGGCACTGATAAAAACGTTCTTAGCTTTATCATCAAAACCAATAATATCAGTTACTTCCCAATTACCTTTGGTTAGCTGTTTAATTAGTTTACCGTCGGTATTATAGACATACAAATGATTAAAACCATCTTTAACACTTTGCCAGATAAACTGATTGTTTTTTCCAGGAATAAAAAGTGCCGGATGTTGCGGTTCTACCCATTTATCATCTTTTTCTTCAAATAGTGTAGCCACTAAATCACCACTTACCACATCATATTTATTAAGATACATATGATTTTGCTCCCGGTTTAATTCTGCAATTAGAATGTATTTTCCATCTGGAGTCCAGCAAACATTTGTAAAAAATCGATCTTTAGGTTCACCTGTTTTTAAATAAAGAGTCGTTTTGGATTTAAGATCATAAACACCAACAGTTACTTCATGACTTGTCATGCCAGCCATTGGATACTTAATATTCTCCAGTTCGGCCACACGAGGTTCAATATTAACCAATGGATAATCTGTCACCATGGTTTCATCCTTTCGGTAAAAAGCCAGTTTTGATCCGTCAGGCGACCAGTAGGTTCCCTTGGTTATGCCAAATTCGTTACGATGCACCGAGGTTCCATATACAATTCCCTTCTGTTCAGAAATTCCTACTTCCTGCTCTTCCCCATCACTAAAGAGGTAAAGACTGTTTCCTTTTGTATAAGCCAATTTATGTTGTAAACTAAGCCAATCGTTATTTTCAGCTCCTTCAGGCTTCGTAATAAAATCAGCCTTCTTACTATTCAAATCAACTAAGTAATAGCTAACTCTGTCAGAAAAGCTTATTAGCGATGAATTTTCCCATGTCAAACGTGGCAGGTATTTCATCTCTTTAATGCCATTATCCTTTAGGATAATATTTAATGACTCCTTATTAAAAGCATATTTAAGTTCGTTATCATTAATTGACTGAAAAAAAACGCTGTCATTACGCTGAATAACCAGATCATTACTTTCACCTTTAAATTTTACATCATAGTTAAACATGTAATATTTATAGAAATTTTTCCCGCCGGAAATAACATCTTCAAGACTAAGCTGAGCAAAGGCTCCAATGGCTACGATGCCAAGCATTAATGATAAACATATCCGTTTCATATTCAAAATGAGATTTATGTATTGATTGATTTCTTTCAAAATGCATAAATGCCTAAAAAAAGCGAATTATACAATGAGAAGTGTTAGAGTTTGGATGCATTTAATTATGAAAAAGCCTAAAAATAAGCATGGTGCTTAATAATAATTGATCTGAATACCGTAAATTATTACTCCAGCACAGATGTTTTTTGATTTAACGCTGGGGTTTTTACAAACTTTTAGATATATTTCGGAAAAATTCGTCTAATCGAAAAGTTAAATAATAACGAACGACCTCATTAAAGAACACAAAAAATGAAAAGAAGCCTAACTACTCTCTTCCTGATTGCAACGATGGTGTTGTTGCCGTTCAAATTAAATTCTCAGGAAGATGTTTTATTCACTAATTGCCTAAACCAGCTTAAATCGCCATTTATAGCTAGTGGACAACCCTTTAAAGCATTTCTAACAGGTGATGAAGTAGCCGAGTTTCATACAACATTTTTTGCTGGCAGTTTGTATAGAGTAGTGACAAGCAGCCATCAGGAAGGAACTATATTATTCTCGATATACGATAAGGACCGCAATCTTTTATTCAGTAATGAAAACCATGAAGCTTCCAGTTATTGGGATTTCAAAATTGAAGGTTCTGTTGAGTGCATCGTTGAGGCTCGTTTAGATACTGAAAAAACTACATCAGGTATTGCACTTTTAATGGTTGGCTTCAAAAGTCTGGAATAGTCAATTCAAGGGCTTCAAGGTAAGTAGCAATAATTAATAAGATTGTTAGGGTGATTGTATGAGCGAAGAGATATTAAAGGCACTAATTCAATTATTTGCACTTGTAGCATATCCTCGTACCGAAACCCAATCCAGACGCTTCATTGTCAAGTCTTTTCTTAATCAGCAACTAAACAAACAACTTATTGAGGAATACCTCGAATTATACGATAAGTTATACGAGGAACACGAACAACGTTTAAGCGATAAAGAAAAATTCAGAAAGAGGCACTCGGCCAGCTCCGTTAAAGTTCTAAAGATTGCCACTGAAATAAACGAAGCACTTACTTATTACCAGAAAATAATTGTACTCATCCAGCTAATCGAGTTTTTAAATATCGATTCAGGAATGAGTGATTATGAGAAAGAATTCATCGAAACAGTTTCTCAAACGTTTAATCTGCCAGAAGATGAATACCAGTCAATTATTGGCTTTATTATCAGTCAGTTTGAAGAAACACCTGATTCTCACGACGTTCTTATAGTCAACAATATTGTACGATATTCCGATAAGCATCACCGTCATCTCTTCTGGGAGAATTTGCATGGCGAGTTACGTATTTTATATGTAAAATCGGTCAGTCTTTTTGTTTTTAAATTTAAAGGCAGTCACGATTTATATATGAATGGTCAGTTGGTAAATGAACAAAGAGTTCAGATACTTAGACCAGGCAGTTCATTGCGCAATAAAAGAATTGAGCCAATTTTTTATAGTGATGTTATTGGGCAGTTTGTTGATGACAGCATTACTGCTCCGATTGATTTTACCTGCTCAAATGTTGAATATCATTTTAACAAGAAAAGTATTGGTCTGCGAAAAACCAATTTCTCATCGCGATCCGGCAAGTTGGTTGGTATTATGGGAGCCAGTGGAGCAGGCAAAAGCACCTTAGTTAATGTTCTTAGTGGTATCAATGCACCAACTAAAGGCAAGGTACTGATCAATGATATTGATATACATAAAGAAAAATCAAAAGTTGAAGGACTAATTGGCTATGTAGCTCAGGATGATTTACTGATAGAAGATCTGACTGTTTATCAAAACCTATACTACAACGCCAAACTTTGTTTTGATGATCTACCTGAATTTCAGATACAACGAAAGGTTTTAAAACTTTTGCGAGCATTAGGTCTATATGATATCAGGCTAATGAAAGTAGGCAGTCCACTTAATAAAAAGATTAGTGGCGGTCAACGTAAAAGACTAAATATCGCACTGGAATTAATTCGTGAACCGGCGATTTTATTCCTGGATGAACCCACATCAGGTTTATCTTCAAGAGATTCGGATAACATTATGGATCTCTTGAAAGAACTATCGATCAAAGGAAAACTGGTATTTGTAGTCATTCACCAGCCTTCTTCAGATATTTTCAAGATGTTTAACCAGCTGTTGGTTTTGGACACAGGTGGTTATTTAATTTACGATGGCGACCCGGTTGAAAGTGTTAATTACTTTAAGGCCTGCATCAATCATGTTAACCGTGATGAAAGTGAATGCCCTACCTGTGGTAATGTAAACTCTGAGCAGATCCTTAATATAGTTAATTCACGCATTCTGGATGAATACGGTAATTTTACATCAACACGAAAGATAGAACCAACAGAGTGGTACAACCTGTTTCACGAAGGAAGTGAATTAAATCACAAAGATCATCAGGAAAAGTCTCATGCTCTTCCTACAATATCATTCCGCATTCCGGGAAAAATCAAACAGCTGTTAATCTTTTTAAAAAGAGATTTGCTGGCAAAATTTGCCAATCGTCAGTATCTGATTATCAACCTGCTTGAAACACCTGTACTAGCACTAATTTTGGCTAGCATTATAAAATATCACAATGTAGACAGCAGTAATACAAGTGGATACACATTTGCCAACAATCCCAACATTACTGTTTACATTATTATTTCTATCATCATTGCCATTTTTGTAGGATTGACGGTAAGTGCTGAAGAAATTATAAATGACCGTAAAATACTGAAAAGGGAATCATTTTTAAACCTAAGCCGTTTAAGTTATTTACTTTCAAAATTCATAATTCTTAGCGGATTATCAGCAATACAAGCATTACTGTTTGTTTTGGTAGGAAACAGCATCATCGAACTGAATGGAATGTTTTGGCACTATTGGCTAATTCTTTTTAGTTGCTCAACATTTGCCAACATATTAGGACTGAATATATCTGATTCGTTTAAAAAGACTGTAAATGTATATATAACCATTCCTTTTCTAATAATTCCTCAATTGATTTTAAGCGGGGTATTTATCAGCTTCGACCGATTAAACCCTGGATTGAGTACTCCGGAAAAGATTCCTTTTTACGGCGAAATAATTACTGCAAGATGGGGATTTGAAGCATTGGCCGTTTCTCAGTTTAAGGATAACAAATACGAAACAATCTTTTACACAACTGACAAGTTGAAAAGTCAGGCCAATTACAGAAAAGAATATTGGTTACCAGCTTTGTATAACCATTTATCAAGCATAGAACGCTCCTATAAAGACGAAGAACAAAAAGATAAAGCATCATATTCTTTACAACTTATCAATAAAGAATTAACGAAACATAACCAACTCTATCCCAATAGAAATCAATCTTTATTGATTCCTGATCTTATTAACCTAAATGATTCAATATTATATCAGGCAAAAAGACAGTTGGACGAATTAAAAACATTCTACAAGAATTTATATAATTCAGCGGATAAAAACCAGGATTTAAAGAAGCACCAATTAAATTCAGATCCTGAAAAAAGAGCTGCTTTTATTGCATTGAAGAACGAGAATCACAACGAAGATCTGGAACGTTTGGTAAAGAATTCCAATCAGTTCTTTGCCAATAAAATAATAGAATATAAAGGTGAGTTATGGCAGAAAGTTGATCCTATCTTTCAGGATCCAGAAGAACCATTTTTAAAAGCTCACTTTCTGGCTCCATCAAAAAATATTGGATCCTACAATATTGATACATTCCTTGCCAACTTAATCATCATATGGATGATCAATGTATTTCTTTTTGTAACTCTTTATTTCAGGGGAGTTCCTAAGCTTTTACAAATTGGTACAACAATTCGTTCCAATATGGTTCGTTACATCGACAGGCATAAAAAAACTGATGAATAAGAATTATTCACCAGTTCTTTATATTTTGTTAGAAGACTAATTTACTCTTCCATTTCGATCATCTTAAACGGCACGTTAATGATAGACTGATAGTCTTCACCGGCTTCAAACATATCCTCATCATCTTCTTCATAATACCAGTTAATCTCAACTTTATTTCCTTTTTTATGAATCAATTCCAATCGTTTAAAGATATCCAGAATACATTTCGAAGAACTGGTATTAAAATACTCTAATTGAATATTTACGCCAGTTTCCGCAGCAGGCTCTTCTCCAAACTTCTCCAACCAATCAATAATAGGCTTATAAAACTCAACTGAGTTTTCAGGAATAGAACGGCCTTTAATCTCTACTAACCCATTCTCTCCATCCAGTCTTACATAAGGTGTTTTCGGTGTTCCCTCACGAATAATTGTTTCCATATTGGCAATTAAACGGTTAACTAATGTATACATCTAATGAAAAAAAGATGTATTCATCATCAAATTCATAAAAATAATACTCTAACTTATTTCCTGTCTTTCTGACAATATCCAACATTCCTAATCCTCCTCCTCCTTTGTCAGAAAATTCTTCATTACTAAGGATGTCACGGTACAACATTCGTACTTCTTCATCAGAAAGCGAATTGACCTGATCAATTCGATCTTTAATATAACTTAACTTTTCCTTTTTTACAAAATTACCCGTTGATATTCTGTAAAAGGTACCATCCTTACTTAAAATGATAATTCCAAAGTTGCTTTCTTGTTCTACGGGGGCTGTTACTGGTGGCAGATCAACATGGTGATAAAGATTTTGAAGACATTCAACAAATACATTGTATACCTTCTTCCTAACCCTGTTTTTCTCGTTCTTCAAATTGAGGCTTTTCTCTATTGAATCCAAGGCTTCAGAAATTAAATCAGAGGTAATACTGCCGTTGTACTCGAGCACTACCTCACCTTGCTTTTTTTCTGTATACCAGTTTTTTAATTCGAACCCCATTCTTCTTTGGTCTATTACCAATTACAAATATAAAAAAATAACCCAAAGGCTAAACCTTTGATATTTTAATAAACTTACACAATTTGTCAGTTGATCAAAATATTTTGTGACTAAGTTAACAATAATACTGACTAATCCAGTGATCATTTACATTTCTTATATTCCACCACCTTCAGAATATAGTAAATCCCGGGGTTTAAATTGAACCAGTTTGGAACTAGGTGCAACCGGATTAGTAACCCAAACGTTACCGCCTATAACAGAATTGGCCCCAACGGTGATTCTACCCAGTATAGTTGCCTGAGCATAAATAACCACATTATCTTCAATGATCGGATGCCTTGGCACACCTTTAATAGGATTTCCATCATCATCCAGTGGAAAGCTTTTTGCACCCAAAGTAACACCCTGATAAAGCTTAACATTCTTACCAATTATTGAAGTGGCACCAATAACAACACCCGTTCCATGATCGATAGAGAAATATTCGCCTATAGATGCTTTAGGGTGTATATCAATGCCCGTCTCGGAATGTGCCATTTCAGATATAATTCTTGGAATTAAAGGCACACCAATATTTACTAATGCATTTGCAATACGATAATTTGAAATGGCTCTGATCGCAGGATAACAAAAAATTACTTCTCCCCTACTTTTAGCTGCAGGATCGCCCAGAAACGCGGCTTCAACATCGGTTGATAAAACCCTTCGAATTTCAGGTAATTGAGAAACAAACTCAGCAGCCAATTGATGCGCTATTGCTTGTACTTCCCTATCATCCATAACCTGTGTATCTGAACATTCAAAACACAAGCCTGCCATTATCTGGTCAGCCAATAAAGCATATAACTTTTCTGTATTAACTCCAATATAATATCCGATACTATCCGATCGCATAGCCGTATCATCAAAATATCCGGGAAATATAATTTCACGTGCAAGATTTACAATCTCTGCCAAAGAATTGATAGATGGCATTCTGTGTTCCTGCACCTTTTGATGGCAAACAGACTTATATGATTGCTCTTTAGAGAGCTCCTCTATAGCTCTTTTGACTATTGCTGCAGTTTGGTTGTTTGTCATAATGTGGCTTTTCTGCTAAAATACGGTTAATATGCTTTATTGCTAACTTTTTTCTCACTTCACCAGATCCTTCAATAATACAGTAATTAAAACCATAAAAGTCCAGTTCTTGTTTATACAATTGAAATAATTCTTCTCTTATATGTCCGTTTTCTCTAACATTATCCTGAATCCATGGAATATCGGGTTTACACAAAAGAAACAAATCAACTTTTAATTGCTTCAATCCTTGATGGACCCATATAGGACATTGTCCATATACATAGGTAAACCAGATTTTGGTGATAATTAAAAAAGTATCAAAAAAAACAATCTCTTGATCCTTATCGATAGCCTCTTCATATTGCTTAACCTGTTTTTTGGCAATTAATTCAACATCTTCAATGGTATAATCACGTTTAAGGTTTTCAACATATTCACGGGCAAATTCCGGCATCCAACAAGTGTCATAATAATCAGACAAAACCTCACACAGACTTGTTTTACCAGACGATTCCGGCCCTGTCATTACAACAAAAGTTTTATCTTCAGACTTTACTCTCACGAATCATTATTTTTTGCCATTGCTTAAAGCCCCAATAAGCTCCTGCCGTATATATTAAAAATAAGAAACTATAAAAATACAGATCTGCTGAATTATTATAGACCTGTGCCTTATAGAAATACATTACCATTGATACAAAATCAACAACAATCCATATCAACCAATGTTCTATTATTTTTCGAGCCAACATCCAGGTTGCCATAAACGAAGCTGCTGTGGTTGCAGCATCAAGATATGGCATTTCAGAGCCCGCAATATCAAGCATAGCAGGAATTTTCAATAATGCCAGTAAGATAATAAGATAAACTCCAACACCTATGATAGTCAGGTTTACAACCTGACTTTGAGAAACCTTGCTTATGGGAACCTCATCTTTATTTTTGGATGTTGAAGAATATGACCAGAACCACCAGCCATAAAAACTTACTATGAGATAATAAAACTGGAGACTCATATCAGCATATAACCTGGAAGTAAAAAACACCCAGATTGATAAGGCCGATGCCACAATACCCCATGGCCAAAGCCATATTTTTTCACGAATGGAATAATACAAATAAATGAGAGAAGCCACAGTACCGGCCGCTCCCATTCCATACATCTTAATATATTCTAACATTTTATTTTAAAAGCTGAGCGTAGTCTTTTTTGGTTGATACTAACTCTATGGCCTTATTATAATCTTCAGATAAAGTATTGATCGTTTCAAAATATTCTGAAGTTGAAAATAAATCACGGGCAATTAAAGCTTTCAACTGAGTACGCATTAACAAATCAGATACCTTCAATTCATCATCGTTACGTTCAATCCCTTCTTTTTCTCCTGCTGATATTAATTGATTAATCAATTCCTCAGACACCTCAAACTGATCACTAAATTCCTTGTAACTGGTATATGCACCTTTCAGTAATTCACGATTATTATCAACATAGGTTAGAATCATTCTGTTAACAGTTCCCGATGCAACCAAATCACGATAATAATCAGAATACATCGTTGTGTCCATCGGAACAAATACATCCGGCATGATTCCACCACCTCCATAAACGGTACGACCACTAACTTTTGTATGATATTTCAAACTTTCATCAAAATGGATACTATCTACATTCTCCATTTCTCCATGCAAATAACGATTACCAATTTCGTAACGGTAAGCATCTTCACCTTCACTATAATCTTTTTGAATACAACGACCTGAAGGAGTATAATACTTAGCAATGGTTAAACGAATCATTGAACCATCAGGAAAATCAAATGGTCGTTGAACCAATCCTTTTCCAAAGCTACGACGTCCAACAACAATTCCACGATCCCAGTCCTGAACAGCACCAGCAACAATTTCACTGGCTGAAGCCGAACCTTCATCCATTAATAATACCAATTTACCTTTTTCAAAACGACCTTTTTTTCTGGCCGTATGCTCACGACGTTCGCTATTTAAACCCTGCGTATAAACAATAAGATTATCCGATCCTATCAATTCATCTGCAATGTCAATCGCTGCTTTCAGATATCCTCCACCATTACCACGAAGGTCAATAATTAAATTCTCGTATTTGTTTTCTTCGAGCTTATCTAATGCGTCAATAAATTCCTGATGTGTAGTTAAAGCAAAACGTGTTATTTTAACATAGGCTGTTTTAGGATCAGCCATGTAGGATGCCTCAACACTATGAATCGGAATTTTATCGCGCACTACTGTAAATGATAAATCCTGACCTTTTCGATTAATGGCCAGTTTTACCTTGGTTCCTTTTTTACCACGAAGGTATTTATAAACGTCGCTGTTTTTAATTCCAATACCGGCTACATTATCACCATCAATACTTACAATACGATCACCTGCAGCAATTCCAACTTTTTCAGATGGTCCACCTATCAAAGGTGTAACAACCATAAGAGTATCATGTAAAATATTAAATTGAATACCAATGCCATCAAAACTTCCATCCAACGGTTCGTTCATGGCTGCCACCTCATCAGCTGTTATATAAACCGAATGAGGATCAAGACTCTTAAGCATGCCTGCAATTGCCTCCTCTGTCAATCGTGTATCATTCACTGTATCAACATACAATGAATTAATCAACTGATAAGTCAATTGTAATTTCTGAAGGTTTTTATCCACTGACTGAGCCTGTAAATTAACCGCTATGATGGCGATCATCATTCCCAAAATCAGTTTCCTAAATCCATTTCTTACTTTCATAATGTGATGCTTTAAATTTCCGTCTCTCATGCGTACGAAAAATAAATTACAATGTTATAAATAAACAAAAGCCGGAACTAAAAAGTTTGTTCCGGCTTGTAATATCTATCAGAGCCAATGCCTACTCCCATTCAATGGTTGCAGGTGGTTTAGAGCTTATATCGTAAACTACCCGGTTAACTCCTTTAACTTTATTTATAATTTCGTTTGAGATACGTGCCAGAAAATCGTATGGTAAATGAACCCAGTCTGCAGTCATACCATCGGTAGAAGTAACTGCGCGTAATGCAACCACTCTTTCGTAGGTTCGTTCATCACCCATTACTCCAACTGATTGAATAGGTAAAAGCATAGCACCAGCCTGCCATACCTGATCGTACAAACCACTATCTTTTAATCCTTGAATAAAGATGTAATCTACTTCCTGAAGCAAAGCTACTTTTTCGGCAGTGATATCACCTAAAATACGAATAGCCAAGCCTGGTCCCGGAAATGGGTGACGTCCTAATAAAGAATCATCAATACCAAGTGCTTTACCTACACGACGTACCTCATCTTTAAATAATAAATTTAGAGGTTCTACAATTTTAAGGTTCATCTTCTCAGGAAGACCTCCTACGTTGTGATGCGATTTAATGGTAGCAGATGGTCCGTTAACTGAAACAGATTCAATTACATCAGGATAAATCGTACCTTGTGCCAACCATTTTACATCTTGTATTTTGTGTGCTTCCACATCGAAGGTTTCGATGAATACACGACCAATAATTTTACGTTTTGTTTCCGGATCAGAAACCCCGTCTAACTCACCCAGGAATTCTTTTTTGGCATCTACACCAATTACATTCAAACCCATGTGTTTGTATGAATCCAACACTGCTTCGAATTCATTCTTACGAAGTAATCCGTTATCAACGAAAATACATGTAAGGTTTTCGCCAATAGCTTTGTGTAAAAGAACACCTGCAACAGTACTGTCAACACCACCAGATAAACCTAAAACAACTTTATCGTTACCTAACTTCTCTTTTAAGCCAGCAACTGTTGAATCAACAAATGAATCGGGAGTCCAGTCCTGAGCACATCCACAAACACTAACCACAAAGTTTTTCAAAATTTGTGTTCCTTCAGTACTGTGGTATACCTCGGGGTGAAATTGCAAACCAAAGGTTGTTTCGCCTTCAATTTTGTAGGCAGCAACTTTAACGTCCTTGGTACTTGCAATGATTTTATAATTTTCGGGAAGCTTAGCGATAGTATCGCCATGCGACATCCATACTTGAGAATGATGGCTTACTTCCTTCATCATAATATTTTCAGAATCTACAAACTCAAGGTTAGCTCTACCGTACTCGCGTGTTGCAGAAGGTAAAACTTCGCCACCATAGTTGTGTGATAGGAATTGAGCTCCATAACACACTCCCAACAAAGGCATTTTACCTTTTATTTCTGATAAATCAGGTTCCGGAGCATCCTCGTCTCTGACACTATAAGGACTTCCACTTAAAATTACTCCTTTTACGGTATCGTCAAATTCGGTACAGTTATTGAACGGATGAATTTCGCAATACACATTAATTTCTCTAACACGTCTGGCAATCAACTGTGTATACTGAGAACCAAAATCCAGAATGATGATTTTTTCTTGCATCAACCTTAACCTTAAATCGTTTGTATGTAAAAATTTTGCGCAAATATAAGGATTAATTAAGTATAAAGGGGAAAGGATAAAGTAAAAAGAAGAAGTATTAACCCATTCGTTTTCAAATTAACTCTTTTATTGATGATGAAAATAATTTAACAATATTTTTAATAAATTACATTAAAATTCATTTTACATTTATTATTTTTAGAATTCAACCAAACACCCTTAACAATGCTTAAATACTTCCCAACACTTTTAGCATTAAGCTTCATATTTACAATAAACTCTTATGCTCAATATGAACTTAAATTGAAATTAGACTATCCTCCATTAGAATTAAAACTAGATCCTTTTATTGATTTCGAAATCGATCAATTGGAATTAAGCCAGCCCAGCGTTTTAAAATCAATTGCAGACACGATAAGTTTATTACCTAACTTACAACTGGATAGCAAAACATACATTGCGGAATTCAACGTTTATCACCGTCAGAAATTCAATTCCTACTTTGCTTTAGGTGCCTACGACTGGACCAATGCTGAAAAAAAAGCTGACTTATGGGATAATACAACCTTTTGGTATGGATTTGGGCTATTAAAAACTTTTAGTTTAATGAACCCAACTGAAGTTCAATACCAATACACATTAAATTTAGAATTAAATCAACCTATAAACAATTGGCTCAGCCTGCGATCTAATGCACATTATATAAGCAAACCCATTTATAAATTTAACAATGCAAATGGTTCACTTTTTCATATGAATCCATTATTTATGCAAAGTGATGTAGCAGCCAGTTTACAAGCGCAATACAATAATGTTAAAATTGATGTTGGATTCCGATCCATATTTAATACACAATCAAAAAACAGTAGTCCTATCAATATGATAAACACGAAGATGAGTGTAATATTCTAATTTACAAACCTTTTAACGAAACCTTTGTTATTTCAACCTTTTCTTTATTAGTAGTATAGGCAATATACAAACAGTCATTATAAACCATTGACTTAGGATAATGATATCCTTCTCGCTTATACTTTCCATCGTATTTTAACGATGGCAGTTCACTTGATTTTCTGAGGACATATGCTTTATTAAAAATCTTGCCATCATCACTCAATGTCAACACCAAAGGATAACGCATTTTACTATTAACCGGATTACTTACAAAATAAGCTGTTCCATCCGACAAATTACCAGCACTCTGTTTCGATCGCGAATCCGGCATATCGGTAATAACCGGTGTTGACCAACTACGCCCTTCATCCAGACTAACAGAAGCAAGTTTACAAAATGAACTTTTCTGATCGCGAAACACCATTACGAGAGCTCCATCTTTACGAAGATACGAACTCGGTTCCAGCTCGCGGGTCACATCTCCCTTGTACTCCATGTTATTCATCTGCCCCTGCTGCCATCCACTAATTCCAGAAGGATCATCGGTAAAAATCGGACTTAAATGAAGACCTGGTGAAACATGAACAGCATTAATAATTCTGCCTGATGCAATCTGATGTGGATCCTGTTCGAAGGCTCCAATCATCTCTTCTCCATGTAACCACCTTACTGTTTTTTTACCTGACCAATTTATACCATCTGTCGAAAGCATATATTTTACCCTGCAATAACGTGGGGATTCTTCATAAGTCCATTCATTAATATAAGCGACCAATGTATCGCCATATTGCCACCAACCACCCGATGTACAATAACCACTATCAGGACTGGCCGCTAAAATTCCGGGATTAGTCCAAATTTTCCCATCATCACTATATGAATATACTACCCTTGTATCATGTGAATCTTCATCTTGTTCAGAGCTTTGCCACATACAATAAATTCTATCTTTAAATGCGATTGCAACCGCTCCATTACAATATTTATCCGTTGAATCTGAAGCAGAATAAATAGTTGCCGTTTCAAGTCCCAAAGGCATTTCCAACCCAAGATCCTCAGCATTTGACTGATCGAAAAGATTATTCTTCACACTTAAAACAGGTTGTTTCATACAAGAAGTAACAAACAACAACAGAATAAACAAGAAAATATATAAACTTCGAATCATACCCTTCAATTTACTGGAGCAAACGAACAAACTTAGTTCAATTTTAACTGAAAGAGACTAAAATTCAATAAACATTTTTCTAAATCTCATTAATGTATTTGCATCTACAACGAATATTTATACTTTAGATTTCAACCTATCACCATATATTATGCAATTTTTTAGAAATTTTAAAAATATTGGTCCCGGTAGTCTCGTAACTGCAGCATTTATTGGACCGGGAACCATAACCACCTGTTCACTTGCCGGAGCAAATTTTGGTATGGCTTTACTTTGGGGATTACTTTTTTCCATTATTGCCACTCTTATTCTACAGGAGATGACTGCCCGTTTGGGAATTATTACTCAACAAGGCTTAGGTGACGCCATTCGAAATCTGATACAAAATCCAGTCTTAAAAATATTGTCTGTCGTTTTAATTATTTCAGCTATTACCATTGGCAATGCAGCTTATGAAACCGGAAACCTGATTGGTGCAGCCATGGGAATTGACACAGTTCTTCCAGAAGAACATATCAAAGCAATTAGTTTGATTATTGGACTGGCCGCTTTTGTACTACTATGGCTAGGCAGTTACCGTATTCTGGAAAAAGTATTGATTGGATTGGTCATATTAATGAGTCTTGTTTTTCTGACTACAGCCATTGTAATAGCACCTCATTTTCAATCTATTATTAAAGGAATATTTATTCCTTCCTTTCCTGGCGGTTCTGCGTTAATGTTGATTGGGCTGATTGGAACAACCATTGTACCGTATAATCTTTTTTTACACACTTCTGTAGTAAAAGAACGATGGAAGACAAAAGAAGATTTACCAAAAGCCAGATTTGATCTGTTTATTTCAATTATTCTGGGAGGTATTATTTCGATGAGCATTGTAATCACTTCTGCTATGGCATTTTATGCGACCAATCACGAAATAAAGGGAGCAAGTGATATGGCTATTCAACTTGAACCGATATTAGGTAGCTGGGCAAAATATATATTAGCCAGTGGATTATTTGCGGCTGGTATATCATCAAGCATTACAGCCCCATTGGCTGCTGCCTATGCAACCTCTGGCATATTAGGCTGGAAAAGCACCATGAAGGACTGGCGTTTCAAATTGGTATGGATGATTATTCTTGGCATCGGAATTCTTTTTTCATCGCTTGATTACAAACCTATTGAAGCCATATGGTTCGCACAGATCACAAATGGTATACTTCTACCTGTCATCGCAACCTTTCTGGTTTTAGTAATGAATAATAAAAAATTATTGGGCGACAAGATCAACAAACCCCTTGCAAATGTGGCAGGCATATTTGTGATAATTATTACCTTGGCCTTGGGTTTACGAAGCATTTTATCAGTAACAGGAATAATATAAAAGATGCATACAATAGATATCAATTGCGATTTAGGTGAAAGCTACGGTGCTTATAAGATTGGCAATGATCTTGCGATATTAAAATTCATTTCATCTGCCAATATTGCCTGTGGATTCCATGCTGGCGATCCGGGAGTAATCCGAAAAACCATTGAAGCAGCATTAAATCATAATGTCGCTATTGGTGCTCATCCTGGATTTCCGGATATACAAGGCTTTGGAAGAAGAAACATGTATTTGAGTGATGATGAATTATTTGATACCATTCTTTACCAGGTAAGTGCTTTAAAAGGCATAACCGAAGCACTTGGTGGAAAACTCCAGCATGTAAAACCTCATGGTGCAATGTACAATATGGCTGCAAAAGACTATCACATGGCGAAAACTATTGCCAGAGCTGTTAAGAAGATAGATCCTTCATTATTTTTTTATGGGTTGGCAAATTCGCAAATGATTCAGGCAGCAAAAGATGAAGGGTTAACAACTGTTAGTGAAACGTTTGCTGACCGCAGATATACAAAAGAAGGACTGTTAGTTCCCCGATCACAACCCGATGCAGTAATACACGACAGCAATCAATGCATTCAACAGGTATTAACTATGGCTAAAGATCAGAAAGTAATCAGCGCAGATGGACATGAAATCACTCTTAAAGCAGATACCATCTGCTTACATGGAGACAACGTGCAGGCTCTTGAATTAGCCAAGCATATAACTGAAGCCCTCGAAAAATCGGATATTCACATTTCAGCCATTAATAACTGGTCAATTGGAATTTAATTATCATATACTTGGTGACAGTGCTGTATTAATTCGATTAGAGCAGGAAATCAGTCCGCGCATACTGGAGAAGGCAAATGCTTTTACAAACGCCATTCAATCACTTGAAATAAAAGGAATCACCCAGGTACTTCCATCCTACTCTGAAGTTACCATTTTTTACAATCCAACATTGATATCTTTACCCAGACTTCTA
Source organism: Carboxylicivirga caseinilyticus (assembly GCF_050589785.1). Classification (NCBI taxonomy): domain Bacteria; kingdom Pseudomonadati; phylum Bacteroidota; class Bacteroidia; order Marinilabiliales; family Marinilabiliaceae; genus Carboxylicivirga; species Carboxylicivirga caseinilyticus. The sequence continues at coordinate 83,930 of NZ_JBNGOX010000024.1, forward strand.
AAAACCATTAAAAAAATAAAGATTGAAGATTTCTCATACAACAAGAAAGAGGTCAGACTCATACATATTCCGGTTTGTTATGACATCAGTTTAGGGTTAGATATTGAATCCGTTGCTGAACATCATCAAATTAAAATTGAAACACTTATAGATAAACACTGCTCCAATAAATATTTGGTTTATATGTTAGGATTTACACCCGGATTTGCCTATCTGGGCGGTTTGAATCCGCAACTGGCCACACCGCGTAAACAAACCCCACGAAAACTTATACCCGCCGGATCTGTTGGTATAGCCGGAAATCAAACAGGAATTTATCCCATTAACAGTCCTGGTGGTTGGCAAATTTTAGGACAGACTCCAATTAAGATGTTTGATATCAATCGTAAACCAGAGGTATTTATCCAATCAGGAGATTACATTCAATTCGATCCTATTACAATTGAGGAATTTAATAAGATTAAAGAATCAACGCCTCCTGAATACCAAATCAGGACAGAAAAATATACTCCTGAATATGAATAAGATTAGAGTCATAAAAGCAGGTTTAATCAGCACTATTCAGGATGGAGGAAGATCTGATTTTCAAAAGATTGGAATGCCAGTTGGTGGAGCTATGGACATAGTTGCCTTGAAAATGGCTAATTATCTGGCGGGTAACAACCCTTTGGAAGCAGCAATAGAGATGACCATGACAGGTTGCTGCATTGAATTTTATTCTGACAGTTTTATTGGTATTGTAGGGGCTATGCCAGAACTAACACTAAATAGTATGCCGATCGAACCTTATCGAACCATTCAGATTAAAGCTGGTGATGTTCTGGATATTTTAAAGATTAACCAAGGTGCCAGAACGTATTTATCAATTGCTGGAGGATTTGATTTACCTGACATTATGGGTAGTAAATCAACCTATTTATATGGTAAACTAGGTGGTTTCAATGGAAGAGTTTTAAAGGATGGAGATATTATTCTAATTAATCAAAGCAAACCGAATTTGAAACTGCGGAGAATTAAGGTGAAACATATTCCTCAACTTCCGACAGAACCCGTTCTACGAATTCTGCCAGGACCAGAAAAAGAAAGATTCACATGGAATGGCCTGGCAAATTTCCTGACTAAACCTTACTCTCTTTCACCACATTGCGACAGAATGGGGTTTCGCCTCGACGGACCTGCTATTGAACACCTAAACAATGATGCAGATATTATATCATCTCCCATTGCATTTGGAACCATACAGGTTCCGAGTCATGGTTCACCCATTATCATGATGGCAGATCGACAGACAACTGGTGGATATACCCGGATTGCCAATGTGATAACGGCAGATTATCCGATTCTGGCACAATTAAAACCCGGAGATAAGATACGTTTTAAAGAAGTCAGTTATAAAACAGCAATTAAAGCTTTGAAAGCACAGGAGAAGATTATGAAGAAATATAGCTAAAAATCCATATTGTTCTCTTGTGGTTTCAACACAGACGTCCCTGCCGGGACTATTGCTTAGCATCATCTTTACATAGCACTTACGTACTATGCTATTTACAAACCTTACTTAGTGTATAACTTTTTTTAGTAAAAGTCTTTCACACAAAGATCGCCATGTTACTTACGTACTTTTATTTCTTTTAGCAAAAAACAAGAGGGTGTCCAAAAAGTGATTCTGCAAATAAGGAATCTTTCAAATTGTAACTTTACTTTCATTATACCCCACCAAACCTCCCCTAAAAGGGAG